>JBIHZT010000447.1:0-3811 GCA_044240265.1 Luteolibacter sp.
CCCAGCACGATGACCGCCAAAACCAGCAACCCCACCGCCGCCTTGCCCAGCCAGCGGTTTTCTCCGGAAGCACTGCGTTTTCTCGATCGGCGACTCATCGCGGAAACCCTAGCGCATGCGCCCGCCACCGCAAGCTCGTGAAAATAGCATGGGCAAACGGCGCGATTCGTGGTTTCCCTTTGTCGATCCCATCATGAAACGCCGCCATTTCCTCGCCACCACCTCCGCCGCGCTCACCGCCACCGCCCTCTCCGGCTGCAAAAAAAGCGACCACCCGGTCCTTCGTATCTACACATGGGCAGACTACCTCGCGCCGAAGCTCGCCAAACAATTCGAGAAGGAAAACGGCTGCACCCTCCAGATCGACACCTTCGACTCGAACGAAGCGATGTATGCCAAGCTCACCGCCGGTGCGAGCGGCTATGACCTGCTCACCCCCTCTTCCTACATGGTAAAAACCCTCGTGCGGGACAAAATGCTCCAACCGCTCGACGCAGCCAAACTCCCGAACCTCAAACACGTCGATGCCGACTATCTCAAGCGCGCGCTCGACCCCACCATGGCCTACTCCGTGCCCTACATGATGGCCGCCACCTGCCTCGGCTGGCTTGGCAGCAAGGTCAGCAATCCGGTCGCCTCCTACAGCATGCTCGACCGCGCTGATCTCAAGGGTCGCATCACACTGCTCGACGACATGCGCGAAGTCCTCGGCGCAGCCCTCCGCACTCTCGGATTCTCTCTCAACTCCAAGGATCCCGCCCAGCTTGCCCAGGCGCGTGACATCGCGATCCGGTGGAAGAAGAACATCGCGAAGTTTGAGAGCGAGCAATACAAGAGCGGACTCGCCTCCGGTGAGTTCCACCTTGTCCAAGGCTACGCCGGAGACCTCCTGCAAGTGGCGGACGAGAACCAGGACATCGTCGTGAAGATCCCCATGGAAGGCTCCGCGTTTTCCTGTGACGACCTCTGCATTCCGACCAAATCCACCCAAGCCGAGCTTGCCCACAAGTTCATCAACTTCGTCACCGAGCCGGCCAACGCCGCCGCCAACATGGAAACCATCGCCTTCCGCGCGCCGAACAGCGGCGCCTACAAACTCCTCAGCGAGGACTTCCGCGGCAACGAAGCGCTCTTCCCCGCCCCGGAAGTCTTCGCCAAGTGCGAACCCATCGACGATCTCGGCGACGCCCTCGCCCTCTGGTCCAAGACCTGGGACGAGGTCAAAGCAGCGTCCTGATCCTCTGCTGTCGGCTTATCTCGTCCATCAACGCCACGGGAAGCTACGTGACAATCACATACAAAATATAACATAAAATGAGCGTCAATTTATATAAAATATGCTTGCACGTTTTTGCCCACCCTGTAACAACGCCGCATGGCAACGAGGCGATGGCTCGCTCCCAGGGCAAACGCGGCAGCGAAGGCGGTTTTTTACCACTGCATCTCACGAGTAGTGGACCGGAAGCTGGTGTTCGGCCCTGACGAGAAGGAGAAGTTCCGCACCTTCATGCGGATGCAGGAGAATTTCACCGGCTGCCGGGTGGTGTCATACTGTTTGATGAGCAACCACATCCACCTGCTCGTCGAAGTCCCCGCGGGGCCGGAAGCGGGTTTTACTGACGAGCAGCTGTTGGAGCGCCTGCGGGCGATTTACAGCGAAGCATATGTCGCGACAGTGGCCTTGGAATTGACCGAAGCACGGAAACGGGTGGCTGACGGCCTGGCGGAGGAGGCCGCGGTCATCGCACGCATCCACTCACGATTCACCTACCGAATGCATGATTTGAGCGAATTCATGAAGACCCTGATGCAACGGTTCACCAAATGGTTCAACCGAACCCACTCAAGACAGGGAAATCTGTGGGAGGACGTTTTCAAAAGCGTGATCGTGGAGGACGGCACGGCTGCGAAGACTGTGGCAGCCTACATCGATCTCAATCCGGTGCGTGCGGGAATCGCGACGGATCCGGCGGATTACCGCTGGAGCAGCTACGGCGAGGCGATCGGCGGCGGCGCGAGAGGGAACGGTAAGAAGGCGCGGGCCGGGTTGGTTAGGGCGCTGCGGGCGCACCAGCGGGTGGAGGCGGACGCCGCGTTCTGGGCGAACGACGTGTCGCGGGAATACCGGAAAATGCTGATGGCGGGCGCTGGGGAAAAGACCGTGGCGAGCGTCGGCAGGGATGGGAAGACGATGGTTAAAACACTGCGCAAAGGCATGAGGGCCGCGGAGGTGGAGGCGGAGGAGGAGAAGGTGCACGCTGGAGAAATTTCGCTGGGGAAAATGCTGCGCTGCCGGGTGCGTTATTTCACCGACGGGGCGGTGATCGGCAGTCGGGGTTTTGTGAACGAGGCATTCACCAGCGCCCGCGAGCGTTTCGGACCGAAGCGCAAGGACGGCGCGCGCAAGCTGCGGGGAATCGCAGCGGCGGCGGCCGGGGTGCTGTGGGGATTAAGGGATCTGCGAAAGGGCGTTTGAGCATTACATGTCAATCGCTGGACCTGGCTCAGGCTTCGATTCCGAGTTTGGTGCGGAGACGTTCGATTTCCTCGGAAAGCGCGCCCCAGCGGGAGTAACTGACCTCCAGTGACTTCGCGAGCTTGTCCACGGCGTTGGTGACCTCGCGGAGTTTGCCGGGGTTGTTGCTGACGACTTCGCTGGAGAGTTGCTGGGTGAGCGTGGTTTGCGCACCTTCCAACTCGGCGATCCTGGCTTCGAGGGCGGTGAATTCGGCTTCCAGCGGCTTGAGGACTTTGGAGCGGAGCTCGCGTTGCTCGGCCTCGATCCGGCGTTGTTCCTTGCGGTTGACTCCGGGGATGGACTGTCGTGATGAGCCGTTAGGGGCTGTGGCTGCGGCACCGAGCGTGGTCAGGCGCGGGGCGATGCCTTTTTTCGCGGCCTCGTCTTCGGCGGATTTTTCCAGGTAGTAAGTGATGTTTCCCGCGTAGAGGGTGGGTTGCTCGCCGGGGCGGAATTCGAGGGTCTTGGTGACGAGGGCATCGAGGAAGTTCCGGTTGTGGGAAACGATCATCACGCTGCCAGGGTAGTCGATGAGCGCGCGCTGAAGCACGTCCTGCGATTGCATGTCGAGGTGGTTCGTCGGCTCGTCGAGGATCAGGAAATTCGCCGGACGCAGAAGCATGCAGACGAGGGCGACGCGCGAGCGCTCGCCACCGGATAGGACTCCGATTTTCTTGAAGACGTCGTCGCCGCGGAAGAGGAAGCAGCCGAGCAGGTTCCGCGCGTGGGGCATGGACTCGCGGGAGGCGGCGGCCTCGACAGTTTCGAGGACCGAGAGGTTCGGGTCGAGCTCGTCGGCGTGGTTCTGGGAGAAAAACGAGGTGGCGACCTTGTGGCCGAAGGTGTGGGTGCCGGCGTCCGGTTCTTCCTGCGCGGTGATCATCCGGCAGAAGGTGGATTTTCCCGCTCCGTTGGGGCCGACGATGGCGAATTTCTCGCCCTTGTTGATCTCGAAATCGAAGCCGCTGAAGATGTTGAGCGCGCCATAGGATTTCGACACGGCTTCGAGTTTCGCGACGGTGTGGCCGGAATTCGGCGGCGGCGGGAATTTGAAATTCATCACCGCGTCGTCGCGCTCGGGCTGCGGGATGCGCTCGATTTTCGCGAGCATCTTGATGCGCGACTGGACGAGTGTCGCCTTGTTGGCGGAGGCGCGGAAGCGGTCGATGAAGCGCTGGATCTCCGCGATCTCACGTTGCTGCGCCTCGTATTGCTTGAGCTGGATTTCCTTGCGGAGCACGGACTCGCGCTCGAAGTAGGAGAAATTTCCCGCATATTCCTCGGCTCTTCCGT
>JBIHZT010000448.1:0-3799 GCA_044240265.1 Luteolibacter sp.
GCGCTTTTTCTCCTGCTGCCCTCCGACCTCTGCCCTCCGACCTCTGCTCCCCAATGCGCGTCGCACTCCTCGCCGACTTCCCGGTCCACACGCTTCCGGGCTTCGAAAACCGCCAACCGGGCCACCACGCCACCTGGCTGCCACCGCTCGCCCGCGAACTCGAGGCACATTGCTCGGACATCGAAGTTCACTGGATCACCTTCACCAAGGATGTTACCACCGCTCGCACGTTCGACGCCTGGAATCAAACCTTCCACCTCTTGCCCCGCCGGAAACTCTCGCTCGAAATGCTCACAGGCTTCCGCCGCGAACGCCGCCTCATCGCCCGACGGATTGAGGAGATCCAACCCGATCTCGTCCATGGCTGGGGCACCGAGCAGGGATATGCCTACGCCGCCACCGACTTCCACCGTCCTTCGTTAATTTCCCTACAAGGTATTCTGCTGACCTATTGCAAGGCCGCCGCCATGCCTTGGCTGACCCGCCTCCAAGCCACTCATGAGGCACGCGTCCTCCGGCGGGCCAAGCACCTCACCGTCGAATCCCCATGGGGAGTCTCCCAACTCCGGCTCCTCGCTCCCCACGCGGAAATCCAGCTGCTTGAATACGGCGTGGATCCCTCGTGTTTCCCTATCCAACGCCGTCTCGCTGAAAAACCGCTCGCACTTTTCGTCGGCTCGCTGTCCGTCCTCAAAGGCGTCGATACCCTGCTCGCCGCCTTCTCCGATCTCCGGCTACGAGATATCGACCTCATCGTCCTCGGCAATGGCGACCCAAAACTCACCCGCCAGCACCTTTCGCCCAACATCCACCTCCTCGGTCACCGCTCACCCGCCGAGGTCCGCGATTGGATGACAAAAGCCTGGTGCCTCGTCCACCCTACCCGCGCCGACACCTCGCCCAACTGCGTCAAGGAAGCCCGCGTCATCGGCCTGCCCGTGGTCACCACCCCGCAAGGCGGCCAAACCCAATACGTCGAACACGGGAAATCAGGTTTCATCCACGAACCCGGCGACGCCGAGGGGCTCATCCAAGGCGTCCTCACCGTCACCGAATCCCTCGAAACCAGCCTGAAAATGGGCACCACCGGCCAAGCCGAGTGCCGTGCCAAGCTCACCCCCGCCGCCACCGCCAAGCGCTTGCTCGAAATTTACCACACGGTCCGATCCCACCCTGCGAGGTAGGGTTCCACCGGCCTGCGCGGCATAGTCTCAGCGAGGTTTCAGTGTTTCAGTGTTTCGGTGTTTCGGTGTTTCGGTGTTTCGGCGTTTCGGTGTTTCGGTGTTTCGGTAAGAGGAAGAATAGCGAAAGCACCGCGCGAAGCCACCGCCCCTTTCTCTCATCATCTAACGTTTAACCTCTTTTCTCTACCTCTCCCCTCTTCTTCTATCCCCTCGCGTCTCAGAGCTCCACGCTTCTGCCTCTTCCCCAATAACGTTTAACCCATAACGCCTAACCTCTCCTCCCTCTACACTTCCCATGGACTCCTCCAAAATCAAACTCATCCTCATCGTGGTGCTCGCGATGTTCTGCGCAATCTACCTCGGCGTCGCGGCGGCCACCGCCCAGTTAGAAGCCATTGCCTGGGTCGTCGGGGTCGGCAGCGTGGTTGGCGTGCTAGCCCTCGCCAAGAACGTTTGGCTCCTCATCCCCTTTGGTTTGGTGCTCCAGGGGACCGTCAACGCCCTGCCGGGATCGCCTCCGGTCTGGGCGCTCGGCACATTCGTCACTTTGGGCATGTTCGCCCTGAGAATCGCGATGCACAAGCGGGACCTCGTGTTTAAGCCCGACATGCTGGACTTCGCCATCCTGCTCAACGTCCTCGCGATCGCCCAGGCATACGTCCGCAACCCCTCCGGACTGCTCATGCTCGGTGGTGATACCGCCGGCGGCAAACCCTATCTGAACTTCGCCGTCGCCATCGCCGCCTATTTTTGCCTTTCAGCCGTCAGGACGGACATGAAGATGTTCCGGATCGCCGTGATCATGATGGTGGTCGCGACCATTGCTGACAGCCTGATTGGCGTCCTCTCCGATTACATCCCCCTGTTGGCCATGGTGGTCCTCCCCATTTATTCCAACACCAACGTGGGAGTCGCACTCTCTGGAGAGGCCTCCAACACCGACACCGGTATCGCCCGGGCCGGAGGAGCGTTCGGAGAGTGCGGCCGGGCGCTCGGCGTCATCTGCTTCAGCATGGCCCGGCCGCTGCACTGTCTGCTACCGACCCATCCGCTGTTGTTTGTATCCACGGGGGTGGGTTTTGTCATGGTGCTGCTGAGCGGGTTCCGCAGCATGCTGATGTATCTGTTCGTGGTCTATGTGGTATCCTCCTTCATCAGGCGGCGATATTTCGACATTGTCGCAATCGCGGCCGCCGGAGCTCTCGGCTTATGCCTGCTGATCGGCAGTGGCCAGGTCCGCAACCTCCCCTTCGGTGCCCAACGGGCACTGTCCTTCCTTCCCATTGAAATGGACGAACGGGCCAGGGCGGATGCTGACCAGAGTTCGGACTGGCGCTTCGAGATGTGGGAAATCGCGCTTACCACCGACCGCTACATTCAGAATAAATGGCTGGGGGATGGCTTTGCCGTCAGCGCCAGCGAAATGAGAGCGCAGTTGGATGCCGCACAAGGGTTTGCCGGTGCCATCATTATCGACAGCAAGGAAGCATTCATGCGCAAAGGAAGCTTCCACGGATTCCATGTCGAGTGCATCCGTTTCACCGGTGCCTTCGGCTTGGCCTGTGCCATCTTCGCGATGATTGTTTCTTTCAGGAAAGCAGTAGATCTCGTGAGACACTACCGTCATCACCCCATGTTTCCTTATATCGCCTTTGTCTGTATTCCCTTCCTCATTTACCCATTCTGGTCCTTGTTGGTATTCGGTGCCTACCGTGTGGCATTCCCCCAATTCCTGGCATCTGCCGGACTTTTGAAGATGCTGGACACTATTCGCTTGCAGGAAACCGCCGCTATAACGACCGCAGTTCCAGAGCCCGACAGAACGCCTTTCGCATCACGCCTTGTGCCAAGCTCTGCGCGAATCGTCGGCAAGGCGCACCATCAGTGATTTCGCCGGGGATTTTTTGCCGCAGGCACTCCACGCCACATGTTCTCATTCAAAAAACTAAAGCGTAGCCGGGTGGCTCGAAATGCGGCGGCATCCTATTTTGCCTTTTTCTCCACCGCTATTTGCGGATTCCTCTCAATCCCGGTCGCCGTTGCATACCTGTCGAAGGAACAAATTGGTCTGTGGGCCGTGGTGAATTCGATCGTCACCTACCTGATTTGGATGGATCTCGGCGTGGGCAGCGCCACCGGGCGAAAAATGGCGGACGCCGTCGCAGCCAAGGAGCAGGAAGAAATTGACAAATGGTGGACGGCCACGCGCGCCGCCCTTGTCCTTCAAGGCCTGATCATGATCGCCATCGGCCTGTTAGGCATGCCTCTTTTCATCGGTTTTTTCCAAATTCCGGATGCCATGCTCGGAGACGCGCGGGTGATCCTGGCAGGATCGATTCTGATCGCGGGCTTCTCGTTGCCGCTGCGTGGGGTTCCGGGTCTCATGACCGCGCAGGAACGTTTTCATTGGATCCCCCTGGGTCAGGGAGTCACCCCATGGGTGCAACTGATTGTCTTCCTGCTGATGTTGCGCGGCGGTTGGGGTATCAAGTCTTACGTCGCCTCCATGGCCGCCACCCACCTTGTCACCTGGGCCTACTACTACGCTCTCATCCGCAGCAGCGAACAAAAACCCGGTTGGAACCGCCTGGGCCTCGAAACGAGTCGCTTCAAGT
>JBIHZT010000450.1:0-3795 GCA_044240265.1 Luteolibacter sp.
TGCGCTGCGGTGCGCCGTTTTATTTGGTCCGGGAGCTTTGGAATACGCTGGAAGACATGACGTCGGTCCTCACCGAAATGCGCGAGAACAACCGCCCGGAGGATAGTGATCCGGACATTCTTTGATTTTTGGAGATTCCCCTCTTGCGACGGTGACGAGCAGTCCTACGATTCGCGACATGATCACAACCCCTTGCCTGCCCGATTATTTCCGCGAGGAAATCCTACTGCATCCTGAGAACCGCACATTCCCTCCATTCGATTTGGTGCGACTCCTCGGAACCGTTTTCGAACCCACCCAGGGGTGCCGCGTCTGCATCCTGATTGATTTCGACGAGCCCGCACCACTGATCAAGGACTACGGCTTTCTCAACCAGCCGGGCTTTCCCGTTCAGAAGAACGCCCACAAGCATTTCTACCTCGGCTTACAAAATGGAGCGCTTGACGACCTCGGCATGACCGGTGGGGAAATGTTCGCCTATCGCTGCACCCACGGGTCCAATCTGGATTTGTCGGACGAGGTCTGGGACACCAAGGGCCGGAAGTTGTCGCTGGATCACGACATTTATCCGGCTTACGACCTGATTCTCTGCATCTCCACTTTCTCCGCGACCGCTCCACTGACGGCGAAATGCAAACAATATGGTTTTCGGGGCGCCACGCTCCATGGACTCAACGACATCATCCTCAACTCCGGTCTCGCCGTCGATTACCACGAGGTATCCGGCGATGCCGAGCGCCTGCGCCTCGCCCTAACGAACGCGGACTCCATCGAAATAGACTTCGCACTGGAAGACGGCCGCGTCCTAACCGCATGGCTCGGACTGGACGGTCAGGACGCCCAAAAATCCCACGGTCTCTGCCTCGGCAGAACGCCGGACATCGCCAACCTTCCAGCGGGGGAGGTCTATTTCGTCCCTGCCGACGCGCAAGGGCAGTTCCCGATGAAATACGAGGACGGGACTCTCGGCGTTCTTGAGGTGAAGGATCGGTGCATCATCCACTCCACCCTCATCCAGGGAAATCAAGCCACCATCGACGCGCACAACGCCCGCCTGAAGGATGACCCGATGACCGGCACACTCGGTGAACTTGGATTCGGCACGCAGGTGCTTCCCGTATCAGGAGCGGACATCCAAGATGAGAAGGTCCTTGGCACCTGCCACCTCGCCACGGGACGCGATGACCATCTCGGCGGCGACATTCTTCCCAGCATGTTCAAAAAGCATGAGAACTCCACGCACGACGACGTTCTGTTTGCCCCCCACAAGACTCCGAACTTCAATATCAGCCAAGTCCGGATGAACCGCGGCAGCCAGCGCGAAATCCTGATCGAAAACTTCCGTCCCGCCCGCTACCTGATCGACGCGCTGGCCGCCAACCGGAACGATTGATAGAGATCCGGTAATGATTCATCACGATCATTCCGGTCCGGTTCCGCCGCTGGAAACCTGCTGCTGATCCTCGCGTCCCACCCTCACGGGTGGCGGTAGGGCTTCCCATTCAGAACAACGTTTTTCACGGTGAAACTCTTTACGCCGACAGGCTGGAAGCCGGCATCGACAAGCTTGAGGTCGATGTTCTCCAAGGTGATGTCGCGCAGGGTGTCACCGGGATTTCCGCCGAGCGAGCCGAAGTTGTGGAACTGGCCGGTCACGTTGCGGAGGGTGATGTTATTGACCGTGCGCGATGGTGGGGCATGGCCCTTCAGGTCGAAAAACTGCGTCCACGGGGCGACATTGAGCACGCGGCCCTGACCACCTTCCAGGGTGATGCCGTCGATGAGGATATTCTCGTAATGCTGTGGCGTGTCGGGCCGGAGCTTGAGGGTGAGCACGGTGGCGTCGCCGGTGATGCGGCAGTTTCTCACCGTCACGTTGCGAATGAGCGTGGCCTCGCTGCCGCAGGTGATCATCCCGTTCCCGTCGCCAAACTCGCAATCCTCTACCAGGATATCCTCCACCGGCGGGCTGTCCTTGTCCTGGTCGGCGAGAGGTCCCTTGCTGCCTTTGAGGGCGATGTTGTCGTCGTTGACGGAAATATAACATTTACGCACGGTGACTTTCTGCGAGCTGTCGATGTCGATGCCGTCCGTGCTGGGGCCGAGGATGTTGTCCTTGACCGGGACGTTCCTCGCAAGCGCGTCGTCCTTCATTCCCTTGAGAATCGACTCGGTCATGTAGTTCCGGTGCTTGGTGTGGCGGGTCGGCGCGGTGATGGTCAGGCCCTCGACGAGCACGTCGCGGCAACGGTAAAGATGGAGATTCCAGAAGCCGGAGTAGCGCATGGAAATCCCCTCGATGCGGACGTCGGTGCAGCGGTCGATGAACATCATCCGCGGGCGCTCGACCTCGAGATTGGTGCACTTGGGGTTTTCCCGGCGGCGCTGCCAGAACTGTGCCCAGAAGGTGATGCCATTGCCATCGATGACACCCTTGCCGCCGATGCGGACCTTGTCCATCTGCTGGGCATTGACGAGCGCCATCCGCCAGGGCTCGAAGTGGCCCTCGATGCGGGTTTCCCTTTTCGGATAGTCCTCGATGTTGGTGGATCCTAGCAGGACGGCGTTTTCCGCGAGGTCGAGGTCGACGCCATTTTTCAGGAAAATCGAGCCGCTGCGCCAGGTGCCCGCCGGAATCCCGACCACTCCGCCGCCGGCTTCGGCGGCTTGGTCGATGGCTTTCTGGATCGCGGCGGTGTTGATCGTCTTGCCATCGGCGACGGCGCCGAAGTCGGAGATCAGGAAATTTTTCGAAAGCCCCGGATGCGCGAGAGCGAGCGATGAGGCCAGGATGAGGAGTATGGATTTTCGAGCAGGCACGCGGCAGGCTAGCCGCCGGGCGGTGCCTGGGCAAGCCGCCGGATCTCATCCGAACGGGTTACCGCGCCCCGGCGGGGAGGTAGGCCTTCGCGTATTCCCTCACCAGCGGGCTGAGCTTCGCGACCACGGCGGCGTGTTGCGGATCGGCGGCGAGATTGACGAGTTCGTGCGGGTCCTTCACCGGATCCAGCAACATGGCCCCCGCGCCGCGGCCGAAGAACTCGCCGTAGCGCCATTGCCCGGTGCGGACCATCACGCCGGAGACGCTTTTCCCATCCTCGCTCCAGACCGTGTAGGCGGGATGATCCCAATCATGCGCCGGGTTTCTGAGCAGCGGGACGAGGCCGCGGCCCTCGAGTCCGGCCGGCCGCTCCAGGCCGCAAAGCTCGACGAGTGTCGGATAGAGATCGATCATCTCCACCACGCGGGCGCTGGTTTTTCCGGCGGATTGCTCGCGCGGATCACAGATGAAAAACGGGGTGCGCGTGCCTTGTTCCCACAGCGAGCCAGCCTTCGACCACTTGCCCTTTTCCCCGAGCTGATAGCCGTTATCGCCCCAGAAGACGACGATGGTTTTCTCCCGCAGGCCGAGCGCGTCGAGCTCGGCGAGCACGCGGCCCACGTTCCAGTCCATGAACGCGCTGGCGGCCAGATAGGCGCGGATTACCTGGCGGGCCTCATCCGGCGAGGCGTCCCGGCCGACGAAAAGATCCGCGTTTTTCGGGCGGATGGAGCCGGCGGGAAATCCTTCCGGCACGGTCGGCTTGCTCGCGAAATCCACCGGCAGCGGGATTTTGGAAACGTCCCACAAGTCATAGAACGACTGCGGAGCTTCCAGCGGCGTGTGCGGTTTCAAAAACCCGCAGCCCATGAAAAACGGCTCGTCCTTGTGCTCACGCAGATACTGGATCGCGCGGTCGGCGGACTTGTAGTCGCCATTTTCCTCACCGTTGCCCTTTAGCACGCTGCATGGGT
>JBIHZT010000451.1:0-3786 GCA_044240265.1 Luteolibacter sp.
GCGGCCGTGGAGCCGGGCGGGTGTGGGGGTGTCGTGTTCGCCTTTCAGCCAGTCCTCGACGACGTAGTAGAAAAACTGTTTGGTCCATAACAGGCCGGCATAACCCTGGCGGCAGATGAGGCGCTCATCATGCGAGATGCCGTGCGGGATGACGTCTTCGTAGAATTCGTCGCTCTCGGCGATGCGTTGCTGGAAGACTTCGTCGAATTCCTCGAAGCCTTCGAAGCCGTTGGACTCCTGGGTCGCGTGGATGCGGCAGCGGATGGTGACGGACTTCCCGGCGGGGACCATGAATTTCAAATGCGCGGCGGCCTTGGTGCCGGCCGGGGTGGGGGAGACGGCGGATTTGTCGTTGTGAATCAGATAGCGGTGGAAGGCGTCCTTGACGTAGGGGGTGGGGTTCTCGGTGCCGAAGACGGTCTGGAAGTTGGTTTCGTTTTCGGTGAACAGCCACGGCACGCGCTTGGGGAAATCCGGGGAATCGACGAGCATGCGGAATTCTCCGAGCGACTCGTGCAGAGCGTGAACGGACTTGCCGTCGCCGGTGATGAAGGGTTTTTTGACGGGGGTCTCGCGGTTGTTTTTCCAGCTCCAGATGTTGCGGAACCAGAGGGTGGGCAGTACGTGGATGGGGGCCGAACGCCGGCCGCGGTTGGTGATGGTGATGCGCCAGAACATGTCTTCGGGCGTGCGCTTGGCGACTTCCTGGACGACGTCGAAGTAGTTGCCATTGTCGAAGAGGCCCATGTCCGCGAGCTCCATCTCGGGACCGGTGCGGCCGAGTTCCTGGTTTCGTTCCCGGATGGCCGTGTAGGGATACATGGCGTGCGGGTATTTATAGAGCGCCTTGGTGTAGGAGTGGGTGGGCGTGGAATCGAGGTAGTAATAACACTCCTTCACGTCCTCGCCGTGGTTTCCCTCGTTACCGCCGAGGCCGAAGAGGCGCTCCTTGAGGATGGTGTCGTTGCCGTTCCAGAGGGCGGGGGCGAAGCAGATCCTGCATTGGCGGTCGCTCCAGCCCTGCAAGCCGTCCTCGCCCCAGCGGTAGGCGCGGCGGCGGGAGTGGTCGTGGGGAAAGGCCGCCCAACTGTTGCCGTGCTCCGAGTCGTCCTCGCGGACGGTGCCCCATTGGCGCTCGCTGAGGAAGGGTCCCCAACGCCGCCATTTCATTTTCCCCGCCTTGTCCTCGGCAAGTCGCTCTCTTTCACGATTCATCTGCCGTGATGTGAGCAGGAATCATGCACAGGTGCGAGGAGAAGTGCCGAGGGGAATGGATTCCGGCGAATCCGCCAAGCGCTCCTCCTCATGCGTGCCAAGCCACGACCGGTGTCCGGGCCTATTGCTTGTTCCTCAGTCGGGCGTTGCAGGCTGAGCCCGCAGCTCGAGGTGAAGGTGGTGGTGTCCTTGTCGAGTGATCTGTTGCAGGTTTCGAGGTGTTGACGAATGGGTGGAAACCGGTGGCATTGTTTTATTCAGCATTTCCTGATGATTGCCTTTGACGGATTACGATGATCTCCGTAGAAGAATTCGTCTTTGCAAGCATGAAGTGCCCCCGTTGTGTCCAGCGAATCCACCGAGCTGCGGCGTCCTGTCCGCATTGCGGGTTCACGCTTGCCGATGCGGACGACCAGTTCGGCTCCGAGGACGTCCAGCTCCGCAGCCTCACTGACAGCGCCGGCATCCTGCGTCGCGGCGACCGCCAGCGGGTGGAAGCGGCGATGGAAAAGATCACGCGCCGCTTTCCGCAGGTTTTCGTGGCGGTTTACACCGGGGCGCTGGGCGAGGTTTCGAACATCCGCCAGTTCGGGTTCTGGCTGCTGAACCGCTCGGCCTTCGAGGACGTGCCGGTGGAGAAGCCGAACGAGGCGGGTATCCTCATCACCATCGACCCCGAGTCCAAGGCGGCGGGCATGGTGTTCGGCTATCTGCTGGATCCGTTTTTGGAAGAGGCCGACACCTTCGAATGTCTGTCCCGGGCCCACGCCTACTGGCTGGAGGGACGCTATGCGGATGGGATTTTGCGGGCGCTCGCCCATCTGGACGGCATCCTGCGCAAGCGCAGCCGCCAGGCGCGGCGGGATCCGGAGCACTTCGAGCGCAAGGTGGTGCTGCCCGCCAAGTTCGGTGATTTGGTGCGCCGGATTCGTGCGGGGCACAAGCCGGGAGCACCGGAGGAGGAAACCGCGGAGGTCTTGTTGTGAAACTCGATCCGCTCATTGTCAGCGTTGTTTTCGCCGGAACGGCGTTTGCGATGGTGGAGCCGGCGCTTCCTGTTTGGAATCCGACGGAGCGCGCCGAACTTGAAGCCGCCGGCTGGATTCCAGGGGCCGTTCTCCTCACGGACGAACCGGTGCCCGAGGAGCTTGATCAGCCCGCCACCGAGCCGCTTCAGGTCGAGCAACCGAAGCCCGAGGAAATCGCCGGGGATCACAGGCCCTCGCCGGATATCGCCGAGAAATTCCTGCCCGCTTATTTCGCCGAGCGGCCGAACAACTTCCTCATCGATCCCCAAGGCCTGCTCAGTCCGTCCGACTACCGCGACTGCCTGGGTTTTCTCAACTACCACGCCAGCGACTCGTCCATCGACCTGTTTGTTTACGTGATGGGGGGCGAGCAGACGATCCCCAGCGAGGTCCGCGCGGAGGAGTTGATCGAGCGCTTTTTCACGGAAGGCCGCCCCGCCTTGGTGGTCTATTACTATCTGGGAGCGCCGCAGCGGTCCGTCGTCTATCTGAGTCCTTCCATCACCGACGCCGTCTCCGCCGCCGAGCAGCGCCGCGCTTTGGAAAGCTCGGTGATGCAGGCGTTTGAGAAAATCAAACCCACCGAGCAGCTCGAGAAGTTCCTCGTGCAGATGTCCATCCGCATCTACTGGATGGAGCGCATGCTCGCCGGGGAAACGACCGCCAGCGACACGCTTCCGCTCAGCAGTCCCGTCGCCGCTTCCAACAGCCGCACCGCCGCGAAGTCCGCGAAATTTCTCTGGATGCAGGAAATTGCCCGCAAGGCCGCCGTTCCCGCCGGGACGCTGGTGGCGGCGTTTCTCGCCGCCATCGGGCTCAACCACTGGATGCACCGCCGCGCGCGGTATCGGTTCCCCGAGTTCGACGTGGAGCCCCGGTTAGGTGGTGCCCACGCCGCCGGAGTGGGGGCGGTGATTTCCTTCGCCAGCGCCGCCGTGCCGCCCGCCTCCCAGCGCGACCAGGTGCCGGACTACCTGCGTCGCGCCTGATAGATGGATTCAACCGAGGACGAATCCGCAGACCGCCACCACGTGGCACGCGCTGCCGCCGAGCACGAAGAGGTGCCAGATCGCGTGATTGAACGGCAGCCTGTGCCAGGCGTAGAAAACGATCCCGAAGGAATAGGTGAAGCCACCCGCGACGAGCCACCAGACGCCGGGCATCGGCAGGTTCCGGACGAGCGGACCGATGGCGAGAAGGATCAGCCAACCCATCGCCAGATAGAGCGTGGTGGAAATCCAGTGGTCCTTTTTTCCCTTCCGCAGGGTTTTGATCAGGACACCGGTGATCGCCATGGCCCAAACGACTCCAAACAGCCACCAGCCGGTCGTGCCGCGCAGCGTGATCAGGGTGATGGGCGTGTAGGAACCGGCGATGAGCACGTAGATGCAGGCGTGGTCGAGCGATTGGAAATGCGCCTTCCACCGCGCCGAGGTGAAAAAGTGATAGAGCGTGGACGAAGCGTAGAGCAGGATCAGCGAGGACCCGAACACCACCGCCGACACCACCTTGAGCGGCTCGCCCGCCGAGAGCAGCAGCATGG
>JBIHZT010000035.1:0-12932 GCA_044240265.1 Luteolibacter sp.
ATCTCGGTAGTTGTTCGACATTCACGTTAGGAAAATTCGGCGGGCCGTTCGGGCGCGCTTTGTTGCCGGGTGATGTCCTTGGAATAAGGAGTGGGGACACTCCTGTCCCCACCAAGAAGGGACAAAAGTGTCCCTTCTCCTTATCTCACCACTGGAAAATCGCCGTCCTCTACGGCCCGCACGGTGCCCCGGATTTCTTCCTCGATGAAGACATCGACACCTTCTTCGCCACGAAGTGGGAAGTCCACTACAACTCCGCCCGCACCGGCGTCCGCCTCATCGGCCCGAAGCCGAAATGGGCGCGCACCGACGGCGGCGAGGCGGGCCTGCACCCGTCCAACCTGCACGACAACGCCTACGCCATCGGCGCGGTTGATTTCACCGGCGACATGCCCGTCATCCTCGGTCCCGACGGCCCTAGCCTCGGCGGCTTCGTCTGCCCGGTCGTGGTGGTGGACGCGGAGTTATGGAAACTCGGCCAACTGCGGCCCGGCGACCTCATTGAGTTCGTCCCGGTCGATGAAGCGTGGGCGCGTGACCGCCAGATCGAAGTCACTGAATTCCTCGCCGGAGAGCGCGCGGAACTCTCCGATCCAGTGACTGGCGAGCGCGGTTCCTGCTTTATCGATTCCTTCGGCGAGGGCGACGAATCCGTGGTCGTCCGACGCGCGGGTGACCGGTATTTCCTGATCGAGTTCGGCCCGCATCATCTCGATTTGAAATTGCGCTTTAAAGCCCACGTCGTGCACGAGTGGCTGAAGAAACAAGCCATCGCGGGCATCATCGACCTCACGCCCGGCATTCGTTCGCTACAGGTTCACTTCGATCCCGGCGTGATCGGGCGCTGTGATTTGTGGGAGAAAATCCGCGAGGGCATCGCGTCGTTGCCGCCGCTGGAGCAAATCGAGGTGCCGACGCGCATCGTGCATCTTCCGCTGAGCTGGGACGACCCGAGCACCAAGGAAGCCATCCGCCGCTATATGCAAAGCGTGCGACCTGACGCGCCGTGGTGCCCGAGCAATTTGGAATTCATCCAGCGAATCAACGGGCTGGAATCGATCGACGAGGTTTACAAAATTTTCTTCGAAGCCTCCTATCTGGTGATGGGGCTCGGCGATGTCTATCTGGGCGCGCCCGTCGCCACGCCGCTCGACCCACGCCACCGGATGGTGACGACGAAATACAACCCGGCGCGGACGTGGACGCCGGAGAACGCCGTCGGCATCGGCGGGGCGTATCTTTGCATTTACGGCATGGAAGGTCCGGGCGGCTATCAGTTCACAGGTCGCACTATTCCCGTGTGGAACCGTTGGCGGAAAACGGCGGATTTCGAGAAGCCGTGGCTGCTCCGGTTTTTCGACCAGCTGCGTTTCTATCCGGTGAGCGCGGAGGAACTGCTGCGCCTGCGCGAGGAAGTCCCGCGCGGCAGGCACAAGCTGGAGATTGAAGAAAAGGTGTTTCGCTTTTCCGATTACGAGGCGTTTCTTGAAGAGCACTCGGAGGAAATTTCCGCGTTTCAGACCAAGCAGCGCGCGGCCTTCGAAGCCGAGCGGAAGCGATGGGAAGAAGCCGGATTGTCGATGGACGCGCCCGCGGAAACCGTTGTTGAAGTGGATGAAGTCGTGATCCCGGATGGCTGCTTCACCATGGACAGTCCGGTGACCGGCAGTGTTTGGAAAATCGAGGTCACGGTCGGCTTGCGAATTAACTCAGGCAGCACCGCATTGATCCTCGAGGCGATGAAAATGGAAGTCTCACTCGAAGCGGACGACGATTTGGAGATCGTTGAAATCCTGGTCGTGGAAGGCGCCAACGTGAAGGCCGGGCAAGCCTTGGTCATCGTGAGACCTCACCCATAACGCCGGCGAGTGAAAGAATTTCGCGCGGAATAAATTCCGCGCTCCAATTGCAAGAACCCTCATGAAAATCAGCGAACTCAAGCAACGGTATGCGGCAGGCGTCACTCCCACGGAAGTGATCGGCGAGATCTGGGAGAAAATCAGCGCGTGGGATGACCCGGCGATTTTCATCCATCTGCCGGAGAAAAACGAATTGCTCGCGCTCGCCGCGGAGATTGAAGCGATGCCGCGGGATCTTCCGCTGTGGGGAATCCCCTTCGTCGTGAAGGACAATATCGATGTCGCCCGCTGGCCGACGACGGCAGCATGTCCGGCGTTTGCCTATGTTCCGGCGGAAGATGCCGAAGTCGTCAGGCTGTTGCGGGCGGCGGGTGCGATTCCGATCGCGAAGGGAAACCTGGATCAGTTCGCCACCGGCCTGGTCGGCACGCGTTCGCCCTACGGTATCCCGAGAAACGCCATCGATGCGGAATATCTGCCAGGCGGATCCAGCGCCGGCAGCGCCTCGGCGGTCGCGGCCGGGCTTTGCGCGTTTTCGTTAGGAACCGACACCGCTGGCTCGGGCCGGGTGCCGGCGGCGTTCCAGGAGTTGATCGGTTGGAAGCCGACGCGAGGGCTGCTGAGCAACCGCGGAGTAGTTCCGGCGTGCCGCTCGCTCGACTGCATTTCGGTTTTCGCCAACTGCGCGGCGGACGCGCTACTGATTGCCGATGTGGTCGGAAAATACGACGCGGCGGATGCATTCTCGTGCAAGGTGACACCCGCCGGACGCATCGACGGGAGCTTCCGATTCGGCGTTCCCAAGGTGCTCGATTTCGCGGGAGATCCGGATACTCCGGGGCTTTTCGCGGAGGCGGTCGAACACATGAAGTCGTTAGGCGGAACGCCGGTTGAAATGGATCTGACACCTTTCACCGACGCGGCGAAATTGCTTTACGAAGGTCCATGGGTGGCGGAGCGGTGGGCGGCGGTGGGTGAATTCGTGGAGTCGCATCCCGACGCCGTCTTTCCAGTCACCCGCAAAATTTTGGAGGACTCCAAGGGCTGGGACGCGACGGCCACCTTCAAGGCACAATACCGACTGCGGGAACTCGCCCGCGAGACGGAGGCGATTTGGAAACAGATCGACGTGCTGTTGCTGCCCACCACGCCCCGCCTCTACACCGTCGCGGAAAATCTAGCCGACCCATACGTCACCAACGCGACGCTCGGACGTTATACGAATTTCATGAACCTGCTGGACCTCGCCGCCGTGGCGATGCCTGCCGGTCGGGCGCGGGGGGGACGCGCGCCGTGGGGCGTGACCCTCGCCGCGCCTGCCGGGTGGGACGCGGTGCTGCTGGAACTGACAGGGAAATTTCGGGGTGAAACCATGAAGATCGACGGTCACAGACCGCCGCTACAGAAGATCCCGCTGCTCGTCTGCGGCGCGCATTTGGAAGGACTCGCCTTGCACTGGCAACTCGCGGATCGCGGGGCGGTGCTGCGGGAATCGACACGCACCGCAGCGGTCTATCGGATGTTCGCGATACCCGCGGCGGGTGCGATTCCTCCGCGCCCGGCGCTGATTCGGGATGATGCAAACGGCGCGGCAATCGAGGTGGAGGTCTGGGAGTTGGAGCCTGCGGCGTTCGGCGATTTTGTTTCCAAAATTCCAGGGCCTCTTGGAATCGGCAAGGTGTTGTTGGAAAGTGGCGAGGAGGTTCCTGGATTCATCGCGGAGCCCCGGGCGACCGCCGGCGCGGAGGAAATCACAAGTTTCGGCGGCTGGAAGGCCTGGCTGGTTAGGGAAGGTTGATTTCTTCAACCACCACCCGCTTCGGGCGCATCAGGAAATAGAGAAGGAAACTCACCGCGAAAATTCCCAGCGCGATGAGCGGGGCGACCGCCGCCCCCGGCTTGGTCGCGGTAAACGCCGCATGGACCCGCACCACCACCAGGAGTGTACAGACCAGCGCTCCAAGGATGGGCACAATCAACGGCACGTCGAAGCCGTCCGTCGGCTCGCCCTCGCGGCGCTTGAGCACGATGAGGGAGAGATTCACCAGCGTGAATACCACCAGCAGCAGGAGCACCGTCGCCTCCGCCAGCGGCTTGACCCCGCCGCTCAGGATGAGCAGCGAGACGATGACGAACAACACGAGAATCGCCAGATGCGGGGTGTGCCGCTGCGGATGGATCTTACCGAGCACAGCGGGAAGCAATCCCTGGCGGCTCATGCCGTAGAGCAGGCGCGAGCCCATCAGGTAGTTGAGCAGCGCGGTGTTGCCGATGGCGAAGATGGTGACTCCCAGATAGATGCGGTCGATGCCGTGGAACCACGGAGCCGCCCGGTGCGCGACTTCCATCAACGGTGTCTTGCTCGCGGCGAGTTCCTGCCACGGGATGACGGACACCGCGGTGATCGCCACCGCCATGTAAATCAGCGTGGCCAGGATCATCGCGCCGATGAGGCCGAAGGGGACGTCGCGCTTCGGGTCCTTCACCTCCTCGCTCACGTTGAGAATGTCCTCGAAGCCGATGAAGGAGAAAAACATCAGCACCGCGCCTTGAAGGACCAGCGCCAGTGTGATGCCCGAGCCAACCGCGCCGCTATCAGAAGGCGTTTCCAGATAATTCACCCCGCCCCAGAAGCGCACGCCGACAGCGATAATGAACAACAGGCCAGTCGCCTCGACCACGGTGCAGACGATATTGACCCACATGCTTTCGCGGATGCCGCGGAAAATCACGCAGCCGACGAAAAATACCAGGCCGATGGCCACGAGCTTGACCGGCAACACCATGTCCACCGCTTTTTCCAAGTTCTCCGCGATCGCCTGGGCACCGGTGGCCATGCTTGTTAGCCCGCTCATCATCACCGCGATGCCGACCATGTAACTGATCGCGGGCCGGCGTAAAGCCCGCTCGGTGACGTAGGCCGCGCCGCCGGCTTTGGCGTAGCGCCCGCCGACGCAGGCGTACGACAGACCCGTGAGCAAGGCGGCGATCATGGCAGCGAGAAACGCCAGCCATACCGCATTTCCTAACGAATCCGCCGCACGGCCGATCAGCGCGTAGATGCCCGCGCCGAGCATCGAGCCGAGGCCGTAGAAGAGAACCTGCCAGCGACCCAAGGTGGGTTGCAGGCCTGGCGATGAGTTATGAGATGAGGGCACTGGAAATCGCTGAGTGCAAGATGCGTGCCGCGCGGAATGAATTTCGCGGTCCAGTTCAGGCAGATCGGGTTATCACTGTTTGATCAGGGTGACGTGGCCCACGTAGTTCTTTTTGTTTCCGGTGGAAATCGACTGGCCCAAATCCGGGCTGTAAATTCCACCTGGGCAGGCAAACATTCCGATTTCCGATTCCCATGCGCAGGCCGGGGACAACCAACGCAGGCCGCTTGAGGAGCTGGTGCTGCTGGAAGGCAAGCCATCGCTCGTGAGGAAGACCGGCTTGCAGGCGTCGTCGCAATCGAAGCGCTCGAGGACCGCGCCGCTGGCATTAGTCACAACGGCAACGTGTTGGTCACTGTTGCTGTTCAACTCCGGAGCTTTCCAACGTACGCCTGAGGAACTACCCCCACCATGCGGATAGTAGATCGTGCCGTTGCGGGTGGAGATGCATTGCCGGATGCCATCGGCGCAGACGAAGGTCATGTCGGCGAGATTGTCGGCGCCGAGTTCCTGGATGCAGACGGAGCCGTCATAGACAAAACGGGTCGCAACGCCGCCTGTCTGCGGAGTGCGTCCGGTGCGGCGTCCGCTGGCATCGTAGGCGTAGGTGATGACTGGTCCGGTGGCCGGGCTGTCGACGGAAAGAAGGCGGCCTTCAACGTCGTGCACAAAGGTGAGCTCGCTCGAGCCCTTTTGAAAAGTCGCCATGTTTCCATTCGCATCCCAAGTGAGAGCACCGCCGGGCCACGTGGAGTATTGCCCCATCTGCTGGTCGCCTGGAGGAAGGGTGCTGCTCTTGGTATAGGCACCTGGAGCAGAGTTCCTGACTTCCGTGAGACGCGTGCCATCAAGATCATAAGTGTAGCTAACCGAGCTTTCCTCCACAGGCGGCGAAGTGGCGGAGTCGCGGCGGCTGATGACGGAGGTGGAAACGTTTCCGAAAGTATCCCGGAAGCTGAGAGTCAGTCTGCTTTTCATGGTGCCCGCGACCGAAAATCCGGTGTCGCAGCGGATCACCCGCTGGTTGGAATCGCGGGCGGTGATCTTGTCCGAGAGGACGTTAGAGGAAGCGTCGGTGATCAATTCCCGGACGCAGGCCCCGAACGAACGATCCTCCAGCCCGGCGGGGCTGGCCTCACCATCGGCGCGGAAGGTGGAGGCGGTGGTGACGCCATTGCGCTGAACGGTGCGGCAGACCTGGTGGCCCATGTAGTCGAGGCTGACCACCGGCGGTGAAATCACCTGACCGGTGGGTGTGATGCTGGAAACGGACACGAGCTCACCGAAGGCGTTGCGGTTTTCCGCGAAGCGCTTGCCATCCGCATAGGTCCTGCCGGTGCAGCCACGATGATTGAAGGTGCGGCTGATGGTGAGTCCGTCTTGGGTCTCGCTGGTCTGAGCGCCGCAGGAGTCGTAGGTCGCAGTGACGGTGGAGGCTCCTTGGACGCAACTGACAAGATTTCCGAGGCCGTCGTATTGCATGAACTTCGGAGCCACGGCCACGACGTCGGCTGGAATGTTAGTCCAGTCGATGGAGGACAAGCGACCGTTGAGATCGTGAGTGAGAGTCTGGGTAGCGCCGTCCGAGAAGGTGGCCTGTGCCCGGATGCCAAGGCTGTCGAAAGCGCAGGTTTCAAACGTGCCGTCGGGACGATCACAGCGCACGATGCGCCCGAGGGCGTCGGCGGTGAAGGTGGTGGGATAGCCGTGGGAATCGGTGGTGCTGAGTGGCGCGCCACAGCGGGCGAGGCTGGAGCAGAGCACATCAGAAATGCCGTCGCTATCGAAGTCGGCGGAGACCTGTGAGCTGAACGCTCCGGCCGAGGAGCTGCCATCGTAGGCGGTGTGAATGACGAGGCCGCCGGGCTCGGTTTCGGAAACGACGCGGGACAGGGAGTCGAAGGCGGTGTGCGTGGTGTTTCCGACACCATCGGTGGTCTGAATACAGCGGCCGAGGGCGTCCACCGCGCGAGTGACGGTGAAGGTCTTGCCCGGTGTCCCGCCTGCACTGAAGTGGTCCGTGTCGCCACAAACGGTTATCTGTCCGTTCGCGTTGCGGGTGACGGTGCGGGAACAAGCTCCATTCCAGCAGGCGATGGAGCGGCCTGCGGTGTCATGGGAAATGTTTGCGAGGACGTCGCTATTGCACCGGATCTGCTGGATGAGTCCGGCGGGCGAGCGGTCGATGGTGGTGACTTCAGTAACAGGAGGCGCGGTGGAACCGGGAGTGAAGCGCTCGACGGTGACGGTGTCGTCTTCGGTTTCCACGGTGAAGAAAGCGGAGTTTTTCACTTTGAGATCGTAACAAGCCACACCGATACCTGGCAGTTCAAGGCACACCGGGTCGATTGAATTTCCACCCATGCCACCGGATGAAAGGCGTGACGTAGCGCGTGATAGCAACACATTGCCTGACGAGTCCGGCACGTCAATGACCTGACCATAAAGCGAAGTGGTCACCGAGCCATCATTTCCATAGGCATACTCCGTCACATTGCCCATCGGATCGGTGATGGATGAGATGCGGTGGAATCCATCGTAGGTGCAGAGCGATTGAGGACAGGGAATACCGGATACGACCCGTGTGAAGCGCACGGCCAATCGGACTGAGTCGTATTGATATTCCCTGGTCACCGCGCCTGCGGTGCCGAGGCCTCCCTCAATGCAGCGGTGTAACTGACCGCGCTCGGTGTAGGTGAAATCGCACGCAAGATCCGTCGCTTGACCGCGACAGGCGGCGGGGGTGCTGAGGCGGGTGACTTGGCCGGCGTTGTCGAGGGTGATGTCGCAGACGTCGTAGTTGGCGAGATCAGATGGTGCCGGAGAGAGGGCGGCGGGCGGGGAATTGACCGGACGCTCTTCCGTGGCGATCTGGACGAGGCGGCAGCGCTGGTCACGGACGAAGAACGTGGAATAAACGGGGTTCACGGAATCAAGCGAGCCATCGGGCGCGCGGTGCTCGACATCGCAACGGGCGACGCAGCCGCCGGCGTCGGTGGTGAAATTCGTGGCGATCCGTGCCGGACTGGCTGGCGACTGGATTTGCACGCAATCATCGAGAACATTGTATTGATAGAGACAATCGTTACCTAGAGAATCGACCACGCGGGTCACGAGGCCGAGGTTGTTGTGCTCGAACGAAGTCGTAATATCGAGGCCGGCGGGATCGCTGACGACGCTGCTGAGAAAATGCGTTGCGGGATCATAGACGCACTCGTCCGTGAAGGAGGAACCCTGGCCATTGAGCACGGTGGTGCCGGTGAGCTGGCCGTCGGCATTGTATTGATAGAGCTGGCCCTTGGAAGGCAACGCGCTGACATAGCTGGTGCAGTTGCCTTTTTCGTCATAGCCGAAGGTGGAAACCTGGCCGTAGGCGCTGACCATCCGTGTCACACATCCCCTCCCTTTGACTGAGCCATCCCAGCCTTTGCGCTCCATCACATCACCGTTGCAATCCTCATCTTCTCCCGCAGCACACACTGCGGCGACGACGATGCCAGCGATGGCGCCACCCGTTATGCCGCTGATACTGGAGCGGTTATGAAACGGCGTGTGACGTCCGCCTTCTTCTTGTTTGAGCATGTTCCCTTTGACCGAGCCATCCCAACCCTTGCGGTAATTCCCTTTGACCGAGCCATCCCAGCCTTTGCGGTAATTCCCTTTGACCGAGCCATCCCAGCCTTTGCGAGCTAACGCATTCACAATATCTCCACCGGGATTCCGGCCGCCCTTGACGGTCATGCCTTTGATGGGATTGCCGGGCATGAAGCATTCCGGCGTGCCGAAATTCGGCAGATAATCGCAACTCACCGTGCGCATTTCACCGCCGGGAGCGCGCAGTGACATCACCCGGACATTTCCCCGCTCGCGCACCGGGCAATCCCGCCGGAAATCGCGGTCATAGGTGGTGAGATCCTGGCTTCCATCGGGACGGGTGATGCGGGTGCTGCAGCTGTCGGCATTATAAGCGCAGGTGGTTTCGAAGAAGTCCGGATCGCTGGGTTGGACCTTGGTGGATGGCACTGGCCGGTTGGAGCTGGAGGTGACCGGGGTGCCCGGGGTGCAGAAGCCGGTGTATTCGCGGCAGGCGATCTCCCGGTGGAGTTTATCGAAGTCCGTTTCGGTGAGGCGGCCGACCTCATCGACTTCGAAGACGGTGTAGCCACCGGTGGTGGGATTGATCTCGCGGCGGTTCAGAGTGACGTGGCCGACATAATTTTTCTTATGCCCATCATGGGAATCGCAGGTGTCGAAATCGATGGCGGCGGGATCGCTCTGGGTGGAATAGGTGAAGGCTTCCAGCAGGCGGTTCGCGCCATCGGTGATGCTGAGGAGATTGCCGTTGAGTTCGGGGATTTTCTGGCCGGTCAGGTAGGTGAAGGTGGTCGGTCCGAAAGGTGAGGATGAGCCGACTTGCGGGGCGGAAATGGATTTCAAATCGCCTTCATTTCCATCCGGGTCCTGTGGGCCGCAGTAGGTGTAGTAAACGGAGCGGCCGCTGTGGTCACTCGCGCTGCTCAGCGAGCCATCGGTGCCGTAGGTCATCGTCAGGCTCTGGCCGAACTGGCTGCTCACCATTTCCAACCGCCCGGAGCCATCATAGGCACAGGTGAGCGCGACGCTGTTGCGATCCGTGATCGCCGCGATTTGGCCGGGTGCGTTCGAATCACTGAGTGGTTTGAAGGTCCAAGTGCCCTTGTCGGCGAAGGTGAGGGTGAAGGTGTCGCCCGCGAAACTCCCTTCGCGGAACATCCCGTCGCAGCGATAGGTGCCATCGGGCTGGCGGTGGAGGGTGTCGCAACGGCCACCGCCATCGCGGATTTTCAATCGGGTCGCGCTGGCACCAGCGGTGGCAGGGATCGGCTCGATGGAGATCTCATAGCAGGATTCCCAATGAGAGCTCGCCGTGCCACTGCCGCCACTGCTGCTCATCAGTGGCATGGAGCGGTAGGTGTGAATCAACTGAAGCGGCGGGCCTGCCGGAGTTTCCAGCGAGAGCGCGCAGAATTGGAAGGAAACCTCACCGGGCAATCCGGATGGGGCGGGGGAAATCGCGCCCGGGCCCATTTCCCGCTTCATAAGATCCGGGTGTTTGTAGCCTCTTTGCACGGACGGCATTTCGCCGACGTTCTGGCTCTCGTTGAAAAACGGATTGGAATGCATGCCCGCGGCATTCATATCGGACTTGGCCATGTAATATTGATAGCCTTTTCTGCCGGCCCAAATCGCGAGCAACGAGGATCCGGAATCAGTGAAATTGTGAGCAGCCCCGGTGCCCTTGGTCTTGATCGCCATGCCGAGCGGCACGGGTGGAGCGAAGCCGTCGCAATCATCATCCAAGCCACCAGGGCCTGGCCGCTTCGGGGTGTTCGTCTTCTTGATCTTTTTCTCAACGGGCAGGCCCTTCTCGTTGATCGCCATTCCTAACGGGGAAAACGGATCGGCGTCGTCGCAATCGTTATCGGGGCCGGGTGCCATGCGATGGCCTTTTGGTGGCTTGGGTCCCTGTTTGACAATAATGCCGATGCCCGGAACCGGATTGCTTTGATAATCCGGCGTCGGCGCGGCAGGCGGCAGCGAACCCGGCGAATCCGTAGCCCGTCCTGTTTGCGTGATTTCCAGCGGCTGGTTGAGCGTCACCAGCGTCACCCCATTTCCATCCTGAATGCTCACGGCGGCCGCTTCATCCCCCACAGCGAAGGTTCCGGTCGCGGGCGCCTGCCACTCGCCATTTCCCAGGGACGAAAGCGGCACCAGAACCGGTGCCTGACCAGAGATCTGGATTACCAGAAAACTCCCCGCCGGGATGCATTGACCGTGAACCACCAAGGCACCGCCGGAAGTCGAGAGCACTGGCGGGGAAATCGAGAAAACCTCGGCCAGCGGCTGTGAGACGCGATAGAACGACTTGGTGGTGGTGGCCACCGGATCCAGCCACACGGCGTCCGGCCCTGAGGCCTCGACCAAGGCCACCTGCGTCCAGCCGCCGGCACCGCCAGTGGCGAGGGTGGTGGATTTTTCGACCGCATAGCGCACACCGCTCGCACCCGCCCAGCTCAAGCGCACCTGCTTGCCCGGCAGTCCGGAGGTGAACTCCAGCAGCGGCGGGGCCACGGTTTCCGCGGCATGGAGACCCGATGACGACGCCTGCGACAAGAGCGCCAGCGTGAGGACACCGTGTGAGATGCCGCGGGCATGGATGAAAGCAGCGGATGGGATTTTCATGGGATCAGGGTTGGGGAGTTGATGAAAACAGGGAAACCGGAACTATCGGATCGCCCCACCCAAGCAAAACCTTAGGTTCAAGCTTCAAGCTGCTATTGGAATCCCCGGCGTGCGTCAACGCCCAATCTTTTGCGGGAACTGCTCCGCACCAAACCCCGGCTTCCCTCTCATGGTCCCGAGCGGGCTTCGAAGCGATAGAAGCCACCGCCGGGGGGTGGCGTGGTATCGGTGATGGTGAAGCCGCTGGCATCAACATCCATAATGATGCCGGGGGCGGTAAACCGATCGGGAGGAATGGTGCCTGAGTTGCTCTGGCGGCAGATTTCCGTGAAGCTGCCCGGGCTTAAATCGGGGATCGCCGAAGAACCCAACCTGCGCCAGTGGGAGGCGGCCCTCCGCCGAAGTGGAGTATGGCATGACCGGAGGCATTCACGATGGGAGCGCTGAGATTTCGGGCGTTGCCTGGATCCGCAGCGAAGAGGTCGGTGCCAAGTGTGACTTCGATGCCATAGGGAGAACCATCGCCATCGAAATCCATCTTCCAGATGCGGGCGATGTCGTTGCCTTGAAATTCCACGGCACCGATATCGGAAAGGAAAACACGCGGGAAGCCGCGCTGGTCGGAGGCAGATGCCTCGCCATTTTGGCCCCCATTGATGCAGGGGCTGCCGGGCAGCGGCATCATGGTGAGGGTGTGACCGCCGTAGTCGCCGAGGGGGGCGAGGAGAGGATTTCCGGCGGTGAAGTTGTTGGAGCCGGTGTAGGTGCCGGAGATGTTGGGAGAGGCTGGCGCGGTGTTTGCAACGAGTACGGTGCCCTGCATGGTGAGCGAACCGAGATTATAAATACCGCCATGGCTGGTGGTGCCGGAATTCCCGGTAATCGTGCCGTGATCGATTACAGCCGGTGTGTTGAAGTGAACGCAAAGGCCACCGCCACTCGTAGCGGTGTTGGCGGTGATCGTGGTGTATTGAACATTCAGAATGCCGAAGGCGTAAATGGCTCCGCCATATTGGGTGGCGGAGTTTCCGGAGAAGGTGGAATTGCGGACCGTGAGGGCGGTTTCGGGGGATTGGTAGGCACCGTAAAAGTAAATGGCACCACCTTCCGGGAAACCGCAATTACCCGAGAAGGTGCAGCGATTGACGGTGAGCTTGGCGGAGTGGCCGCTGGAGTAGATGGCTCCGCCGCCGTAGGAATCAGAGTAATTGGCGGAGTCGGAGAAAATCAGGGAATCGAGAGCAAGGGTGACGTCGTCAACCCAGAAGACTCGGGAGTCATCGGGGGTCCTGCCATTGCCGGTCTTGTCGCCGGAGAGGGTGATGCGGGAGGCAAGGGCGGAACCGTCGATGCTGAGGGACTTGGTGACGAGGATCTGGCCAAGGGTGAGGCGAATGGTCTGGCCGGAGAGCGCGGGGGCGAAGGTGATGGTGTCTCCGGCGGGTGAGTATTTCACAGCTTCACGGAGGGAGATGTTGCCAATGAGTGAGCCGTTGTCCTCATCCAGCATGGTGGTGACGACGGTACCGTGAGCCACAAGAGGGAAAATGAGGAGAGCCGGGACTAGGCGGCGGAGAATGGCGTGCATTGTGGGAAAGGGCATAACCAAGGCAGGAGGAGCTTCCTATCGAACTGAACACCGGATGGGAAGAAGGGAATGGCAGGTGACGGGCATGGCACTGGGCCGACA
>JBIHZT010000452.1:0-3765 GCA_044240265.1 Luteolibacter sp.
GGATGATCGAAAAACACAAACTCAGGTGATGCCAGCAAGGCCCGTGCCGCAGCTAATTTAGACTGCTCTTCAAGAGTCAGCAACTCCCCCCAATCCTGTTCGACATCCAGACCTCCGAATTGGTTTGGAATGGAGTCCAATCCAAACGCGGTGAAAGCGGATTTGATACGCGCCGTGCTTTCTGATCCGCCATCCGAATGATTGATCATAAGCTCCCGAAGCGTATCCTTCGGAAGGTAGGGGCGTTCGGGGAGAAAGACGATGTGCGCGTCGTCCGGTCTGGTGATGTGGCCTTCTCCTTCGCCACACAAGCCGGCTGTGGCGCGGAAGAGCGCCCGCGAGGCGCGGTTGTTGTCAGAACAAATGAACAAGTTTCCGCCTTTGGTAAGGGTGAGGGAAAGGCGCGAAATCAAAGGGCTGCCATCGGGGCCATGCAGCGTGACATTATCATAACCAACCACTCCGTTTTTCACATGGTGCTGGAGCGGGCCGTCCGGCGAGGATTCCACCGCTGCCATGGCCTCGCCGAGAACGCGAATCCGGGTTAACACCGCCGCGTACGATGACATGGATTGAAACTGCGTCACGATAAGGGACAGCGCTCCCATGAGCTGGGCAAATGCCATGGATGACTGAGTGATGACCCCGAACTCGACCTGCCCCCACATGAACAGATGGGCCACAACAAACACGGGAATCACGGGGATGAGGTAGTTGTAACCTGTCGTGAAAAAAGACACGTTCCGATTCACCGCGATGATTTGTTGCGTGTTGGTAATCACGTCGCGAAACCTGTGGAGAAGCCGCTCCCTCACCCGGCCTTCCAGCCGCAGCATGGCCATGGCCTCAGCGTTCTCACGCACTTGAAGCAATTCCGTGCGGAAGGCCGCTTCACGATCCGCCTGCAGATAGTTCAGGCCAATCAATCGGCGGCCGAGAACCATCGTCGCCACGGACCCCACCAATCCATACGCGACGGCTCCACCGAAAAGAAGGGGACTGATGGACCACATGACGCCGGAAAAGGCAATGACGGTGAACAACGCGTTCAACGACATCAGGAAAAACGACAGTGAGGTCGTGGCAAACGCACGGACATCCGCAGCAATGCGCTGATCCGGGTTTTCCGCCTCTCTGTTGGCGGCAATCCGCAGATAATTGCGATTTTCGAGGTAGCGCTCCATGAGCTGCTTTGTCTGCCATTCCCTCCACAAGAGTCCGAGCCGCTCTTCCACGAAGCGGTAGTAAACGGCGACCACGGTGCAGACAGCAAAAACCAAAACATAAACCAAGGATACCCACATGAAGCGCGGCATGTCGCGCGACTCCACCGACGAGATGAAATCCCGGCCCACATAGCTGTTCAGAACATTGAGGCCGTTGATCCCCAGCATGCAGGCGAGCAGCAGGGAGAATTGCCGTTTTGCCGGCCGACCAACATCGGAGGAGGCGAAATATGTAACAGCCAGGAGAATCCTTCCCCAACCGGCGGCTTTGGAATGGGTCTTATTGTCTTTCATGATCTCTGGGTATCGCCCCCGCGTTTTTCGGCGGGTTTGAGCGCCTTCGCTGCTTCACGCGCAATGTCGTAGAATTCCGGATTCTTCTGGAATGTCTCCAGGCATAACGGGCAGCACAAAGCCATCTTCCGTTCCCGATACAAAATGCGGGAGTAGCACCTGCTACTGCTCACGGGCTGGCCACATACGACACAGGTGTCATCCGAGGTATCGAAACTGAAGGGATCATTCATGGCGGGCGTGGGTCACTTGTTCCTGCTTCATTCACAATCGGGATTTCCCCCGTGCTCTTGGAACCCCATCTCATCTTTGAGTTCCCAACGGGGCGTAATACACCGATCGAGTCCAAAACCCCTTCGGAATATGACGTTCTGGGAAATTTTCGTCCGGCAAAAAAACATCAAGGGTTTGGCATCGGAGCGGTTTGTCACTCCTTGAAGACGGTGTTTGATTACCGAGAGGACCCAACCGAACGGGAACACCTTCCAGGAAAAAACCAAAATCAACATTATGAAAACGACACGTATCGCCAGTCTGTTCGCATTCGCCCTGTCAATCCTGCTCGCCGCCTCGGCCTCGGCCGCTCCCGCAAGCAAGCGCTTTGGACCTGCCTTCAAGGGCGGAAAATCCACGTCCAGTGCACCAGTGGAGCACAAGGCCATGAAGCGGATTGGCCCTCCGGGCAAAGGATTTCCCTGCAACCGCTGAGAGAAGCCGATTAGGAAACAACAGCGCCCGGTGGCATTCGCCTCCGGGCTTATTTGTTTTCGCATCATGCCTAAAATCAACAGGCTGATTTTCATGGCTAATTGGGACCACTTTGAAGAGAAGATCGGCTCACCTCCCAAAAAAATTCAAGGGGTTGTCCGCGTCATGGTTAATTACCTGATGAATCGGAGACCAGGTTGTAGCATGGGTTGTAATCCCTGCCTTGGTCCGCTGGGTTCCAACGAATAACACTACCATGAAAATTAAATCGACCATAGTAAGAACCCTCATCTCCGCAGCAATGCTGGGGATGTTCGCAACCACAGCCCATGCGGGTCCGGGCATCCAGTATTGGAAGTCACTCGGAACGGAGTCCCAATTCAAGGAATTGCAACCGGGACAATCTTTGACTTATGTCTGCATGGAGTGCAAGACGCTCTCGGACGTGGCGATCAAGTCCCATGACCAAGCCATGAGCTACTGCAAGTCGGGCTCCACAGTTACTTGCCCGTCCTGCAAGATGAAGATCAAAGTGGTGAGAAAGACCGAACGAAACCAAGCGGGCACCCATAGTGTAGTTTCCTATGTGAATAAGGACGGCAAGGAATGCGCCTTCTTTGCTAAACCCTCCGAAAAGAAATGAAGTCAACCGAAGCCGCCGCCATCGTCACATGGTAAGAACTCCGGGGTTTCCTGACTCCTTTGTGGGTGTGCCTGCGTTTTGGACGTTTCCAAGGTGGGTGCCGCCGCATGGATCGCTGATGCCGGAAGGAAAAGCCTCCGGCACCGGATGCCTCGCGCAACGCCACCAACGAACATTGAAGTCGTTCGCTTGTTTTCGGAGCAGGACCGCTATGTGTGGCCGACCCACATCGCCAGGCGAACTTTTTTCAAGGGTTTGAGAGGCGGGTGGGTAAGAACTGTCATCACCACGCCTTTGTTCCCGTTCCCTTTTCCGGCCGGGGGGCTCGGTGATCGTATCATCAAAAACAATGTTAACTAAAACCATCAGCATCTGCGCCGCCGTCGCGGCACTCGTATTCGCCTTTGCATTGAGCTCCTGCGCTTCCGGCGGCGGCCCGGGAGCATCCAATTACTCCGAGTAATCCGAGCACTCCGGACACACCCATTGAACCGGATCCAAGCCATGAGGTTGCTTATCGGACTTTCCTCACGGCGCATACGGCGCGGCCGCCGGTTCCGCGTCCCGCAGTGGCGGGCGCGGGCCTTTCCACTGGCGGTCGCCGCAATCCTGCCGCTTGTCCCACCAGCACACGCGGGCAGCTTCGCGTTGATCCCGCTTGAGGAGCGACCGGTGATGGGGGCGGACGGCAAGACCTTGGAAATCCGTCTCCCGGCGACTGGTTCGGCCAAGGACGGAATTCTCCAAGCCGAAGATCCTTTCCAACTCAAGAACTTCGCTTCTCTTCAAAACCAAATGGCGATGGGATTTTTAGCCCTTACGGATACGCACAATGAGTTCTTCAGCACTTGGGACATCGGCATCGACCACAACATAGCCGAGGGACACAACCAC
>JBIHZT010000166.1:0-7236 GCA_044240265.1 Luteolibacter sp.
ATGGCGACGGATTGAAAAACGATTCGAATCTGGAGTGGGACATCGATGGTGACGGACTGGCGGATTTCGTCCTCGGCGAGACCGACGTCGATGGCGACGGACTGAGTGACGACTCCAAGCTTGAACTGGATATTGACGGCGACGGTGTTTCCGATGCCACGGATCTTGATAGCGACGGCGACGGGTACGCCAATGACTCGATCAACGAGCGCGACATGGACAGCGACGGGCTTATCAGCGCGCTCGACGACGACATCGACGGCGACGGCGTCCCCAATGGCAGGGATGATGATTGTGACGGTGACGGCAAGGGACGCATCGATGACGAAGATGACGACGGTGACAACATCAGGGACTTCTTCGACAGGGATGATGACAATGACGATATCCTTGATGAGGATGAAAGTGACGACGGCGACGATGGAGTCGATGACGACGTGTTTTGAGCGCTCGGATGAAACAGCCGTTGGTCATGTTGGTGTTGGGGCTTCTGCTTGGCGGCGGGATCGTGCAAACGGCTTGGATGTTTTCCGGCAACGGGAATGAACTACCTGCTTCTTCGGCACCCGCAGAGGCGGTGGTTGCGCGAACCACGAAGCGCGGCAGCGGTCCGCATTCCCGGGGGGGGGTAAAGGCGCCGGCAAGGGATTTTTCAAAGATGGACCCGCAGATGGCTTGGGAACAGGCGCTGGGTATTTCCAACTTCACCGAGCGGCTTGATTTCCTCTCCGGTCTGATGCGCGAGTGGGGCAGGGTGGATCCGCGGACAGCGGTCGCGAAGGCGGGCGGCCTACCGGTGGGGACGCTCCAGAAGGAAGCGCTGGGAGCGGCCTGCGCGGGGTGGGCATCGCGCCATCCGGAGCAGGCGGCGGACTGGGCAAGGACGAATCTCAGCGGCCCGCTGGCGGCCGAGATCTTTGCGGTGATCGCCGTGGAATGGGCCTCAACCGCGCCGGAGAACGCCTCTGCCTGGGTCTCCGGGCTGCCTGCTGGAATTCTGTCAGAGGCGGCCACCACCGCGGTGATCCACGGCTGGACCGCGCGTGATCCGCAGGCTGCCATCGCGTGGGTGGATTCCATCACGGATGCTGACAGAAAATCCTCGTCACTCGCCACGCTTGCCGCCGACTGGTGTGCGGCCTCGCCGGAGGACGCCGCGCGCTGGGTGGACACCCGCTTGGGAAGTCCCGAGGGAGCCGAGATCGTGGATGGCCTGATAGGTGCCTGGGGTGAGCAGGATCCGGCCGCCGCCGCCAAGTGGGTCATGCGCTTGGACGAGGCCCACCAGAGCGAGGCCGCCGCGACCTTGATTTCCCTGTGGGGGGCGAACCAGCCGGAAGTCGCCGCCGAGTGGGTGGCGCGGTTTTCGGATGGAGAGACCCGCAGCAGCATGATTCCCGCGCTTGCGGAGGTGTGGGCCGGATCCGAGCCGGTGAAGGCGTTGGAGTGGAGTCTCAGCCTGCCAGAGTCGGCGGAAAAAAACGAGGCGATCGAGGGCGCGTTCAACACCTGGGGGGCCTTCGCTCCCGAGGATTTGAGGGCATGGCTGGCGAAACAGCCGCCCGGGCCGCAGACCGATCAACTGAGGGGAATGATCAGCGATCTTCCTGGCAACTAATCCGCGGCAGTGGAGCGGGTGGAGGGACCGGGTCCGACGCGGGGTTTTACTTCACTTCGGAGTCGCTCTGCGCCTTGAGCGGCAGGGTGAAGCGGAAGGTGGTGCCTTCGCCTGGTTTGGATTCGACACGGGTCCGACCGCCGTGGGCTTCCGTGAAGGCCTGGACGATGGCGAGACCGAGTCCGGTGCCGGCTTCGTTCGCGGGATCGGATTCGCCCTTGTCGAAGATTTTGTCGAGCAGTTCCGGTGGCACTCCGCTGCCGTTGTCTTTGACCCAGCACTCGATGGCTCGTTCCGCGGGGAGTTCCTCAGCACCGATGCGGATGATGCCGCCGGGGGTGTAGTGGATGGCATTGGCCATGAGGTTTTGAAAAATCCGCCTGACCAAGCTGGCGTCGGCGAAGACCACCAAATCATAGGGGACTTGGTTGACGAGCCGGGTGTCGGACGATTTGGCGACGGTTTCGAGATCCTCGACGAGGGCCTCGACGAGGGGCCAGAGGTCGAACTCGCGGCGCACGAGTTTCTGGCCGGATTCGGATTCCAGATTTGAGTTCTCCGCGAGGACCTGTTGCACGAGTCCTTCGAGCTGATGGACTCCGCGGCGGAGGGTCTGCAGCATGAGGGCGGAATCCTCGGTGTAGCCGTGTTTGGGGAGGTTCCGCTCAAGCGAGCGCCCGGCGAGGGAAATGGCGAAGAGCGGCGTGTGGAGGTCGTGTGCGACAAAGGCGAGGTATTCCTCCCGGCGCTCCTTCACTTCCAACGCGCGCTGGGTGGCGTAGGTCTGCAAGGCGAGGCCGATGGCTTGGTCGAAGACGCGGTTGAGGATGTGGAAGGGCTTGCCCTGGAAGTTGAAGCCGTGCTCGTCGGCAAGGTCGTGGATGCAGGCGCGGAGCAGATTGTATTCAGCGACGACCTCCTCGATGTCGAATCCGTCCTGCAGCCGCTGGAGGCCGTGGACGACGGCACTTTCCTCCTGAAAAGTTGCAGGGGACGGTCGCGAGGAGTCTGCTTGAAACGCTGCCGTCAGTTCGTCCAGCAGAGCCGGCATGTGGTCGTTGAGCGTCGGGATGTCCAGGTGCCGGGCGGAGGGCAGGCTGCGGAGCTGTTGCCGCCAGTGCGAGAGCAGGTGGGGGTGCTGCTCGCTGATGAGCGTGCCGAATTGTGTTAGTTCCATCGTGACGACGAAATTCGTGAAAATTGACCGGCGGTTTCCCGTGATTGGAGGTGCCGGATCAGTCGTTCAACTCACGAATCCAGATGTTGCGGAAGCGGACGGGGTTTCCGTGGTCCTGAAGCGCGAAGGGCAGCTTGTCGGCGTGAGCCTGGTATTCGGAGGCGGCGTGTGGACCCATCCAGCCGGTGCCGCCGCTGAGTATGGTGTGGTCTTGGACGAGGACGCCGTTGTGCAGGACGGTGAAAGTGGCGCGGCGGGTGACCTTGCCTTTTTCATCGAAGAGCGGGCGGTGGAAGATGATGTCGTAGCTCTGCCACTCGCCGGGCTTGCGGCAGACGTTGACCAAGGGCTTTTTCCGGCCGTAAAGAGCGCCGGCCTGGCCGTCGGCGTAGGTGGGGTTGTTGTAGTTGTCGAGGACCTGGACTTCGTAGATCCCCATGATGAAGACGCCGCTGTTGCCGCGGCCCTGGCCGTCGCCCTCGACATTGACCGGCGCGGCCCACTCGACGTGGAGCTGGCAGGAACCGAATTTCCCCTTGGTCTGGATGTAGCCGGCTTTCTTGACGGATTCGAGTGCGCCATCGACGACTTTCCAGCCGCTTGGCTCGCCCTTGGTGTCGGTCCAGTTTTCGGTGAGGGCCTTTTCGCTGCCGTCGAAAAGGACGGTGGCGTCCGATGGGGCGGCCACAAAAGCGGGCGGCTCGCCGGGGGTGACGATGGCCGGGAAGGGTTGTTTGGTGGGGTCGGTTTCGTGGACTTTGACGCCGTCGATGTACATGTAGAGCACGTCCTTGCCGTCGGCGTCTTTTTTGGTCTCGGTGGTGATGACCGGCTTGCTGAGGTCTTCCTGCGCGTGGCTGGCGGGGGTGAGGCTCATGAGGGCGAGTGCGGCGGAGTGGAGGATGGAGCGGGCTTTCATCAGGTTGGTGTTGATTCGGTGGGGTTTCAAACTGACGGGGCAGGGTGCGGGCGACAAGGATTTCTTGGCGTAACAGGCCGGGGGTGGTGTTTTTCGGCCGGGTTCGTCGTGGAGCGGTCGCGCCCGCAATCGGGTTGATTTCATGTTCGCCGGATGGGGCGGCCTCGTGGCGGGAACAAAGTTGACGCCCTACTTGCCACGCGGGGCTGGTGGCGTATGGTCGCCGGCGAGCCAGACATGACGCCGTTTTTGAGGAAAATCCTGGGGATGAATTGGGTGCTCGTGCTGGTGATGTACGGGCTCCTGATCTTCGGCGTGTTCATGATCGAGAGCGCGGCGCGGCATGTGTCGATCACCCGGGAGAATCTTAACCAGTTCGGCAGCGCGGGGGCCTATTTCGCCTCGAAGCAGAAGATGTTCATCCTCATCGGCAGCGTCGCGTATTTTGTCGCCGCCTTCATCGACTACCGCTGGATCCGCTGGCTGGGTATCCCGTTTTACGCCGTGAGCATGGCATTGATGGTGGTGGCGATGCAGCAGGACGACTCGGTGCACCAACTGAAATTGGGCGGACTTTCCTTCCAGCCCGCGCAGCTGGGCATCACCTCGGGCATTTTGCTGATCGCCTGGCTGGTGCAGGATTTGCCGAAATTGCACCGCTGGTTTGGAGCTCCATTCATCCGCATCGGCATCATTGCGGTGGTGGCGGCTGTCCCGTTTCTGATGGTGATGAAAATGGGCGACATGGGCTCGGCGCTGGTGTGGATTCCCGTGGCGATCGTCGCTCTGCTCATCGGCGGCATTCCTTTCCGTTACCTCACCTGCATGACTTTCATCGGAGTGGGGATCATCCCGCTGTTGTATTTCGTGGCGCTTCCCCTCGTTTCGAAACGCGGGCCGGAGCGGATCGACGTGTGGCTGCGGATGATGCAGGGGCGCGAGGTGGACATCAGCGGCGATGCCTACGCGCCGCACAATGTCTCGATGGCGGTCGGCAAGGCCGGTTGGAAAGGCGTCGGCTGGAAGGCTACGGCGGAACGGGGATCCCTGCACGACAAGGGATTCATCCCTCGGGAAACCGCGCACAACGACTATATTTTCGCCGTCGTCGCGGAGGAACTGGGTTTCCGCGGCAGCCTTCTGCTTTTGACGGCTTTCGCCCTGTTGCTGATCCAAGGGCTGTTCATCGCGTTTTACAGCCGGGATGTGGCCGGCCGTCTGGTGGCGTGCCTCGTGGTTGCGTTGTTTTTCGCGCACATTTTCGAGAGCATCGGCATGTGTGTGCTGATCATGCCCATCACCGGCATCCCGCTGCCACTGGTGAGTTACTCAGGCACCTTCGTGGTGATCTGTATGTTCCTTCTCGGACTGGTCCAGAGCGTGTGGATCCACCGCAACCGCAAGTCCGGCCTGGAGATCAAAAAGGCTGAAGCCCAGGCCGCGTAGCGGCCACAATGCGGGAGCCGCGTCGAACAGGTGCGGCTGACCGGTTTCGACGCGCCGCCGTTGGCCACGCTCTATTTGGACAAGCCGAAGAAGGGACTCCCCCTGATGCGGGCCAGCGCTCCTACAAACTCCGCTCCTTGATCTCGGTGGTGATCTTGGCGGTGAATTCCGCCAGCGACAGCGTGACAAGATCCTCGTTGTCGCGGTGGCGGACGGAGACGGTGCCTTCCTCGACTTCCTTCGCGCCGATGACGAGCATGTAGGGCACGCGGTCAAGGCGGGCGTTGCGGATTTTCGCGCCGACTTTTTCGTTGCTGCGATCCACAGACACGCGCACGCCGACATCGGCGAGCGTGGCGGCGGTGGCTTCGGAAGATTCGAGGGTCTTCTCGGAAATCGGGATGACACGGACTTGCTCGGGGGCGAGCCATGCGGGGAATTTCCCCTCGAAGTGCTCGATGAGCAGGCCGGTGAAACGCTCCAGCGATCCGAACGGCGCGCGGTGGATCATCACGGGCACGTGCTGCTGGTTGTCCGCACCGACGTAGCTGAGGCCGAAACGCACCGGTAGGTTGTAGTCCACCTGCACGGTGCCTAACTGCCAGTCGCGGCCGATGACGTCCTTGACGACGAAGTCAATCTTCGGGCCGTAGAACGCGGCTTCGCCGAGTTCCTCGGTGTAGTCCACGCCGAGCGTTTGCACGGCCTGGCGGAGCGCGGCTTCCGCCTTGTCCCAGTTTTCCGGCGAGCCGACGTATTTGTCCGACTCCGGATCGCGGAGCGACAGACGCACGCGGTAGTCATTCATGCCGAGCGTGCTGAGGACTTTTTTCACCAGATCGAGGCAGCCGGTGACTTCCGCGGCGACCTGGTCGGGCGTGCAGAAAAGGTGGGCGTCGTCCTGGGTGAAGCCGCGGACGCGGGTCATGCCGCCGAGTTCGCCGGATTGTTCCCAGCGATAGACGGTGCCGAACTCGGCGAGTCTAACCGGCAGGTCGCGGTAAGAGTGGTGGTCGCTCGCGTAGATCTTGATGTGGTGCGGGCAGTTCATCGGCTTGAGCAGGTAGCCTTCGTAGCTGCCGTCCGACAGGCCGTTGATGAGGGTGGCGCAGGTGGCGTCCTCGTCGGCGAGTTTTTCCAACACGTCGCGCTCGGCGATGGCGGGATACTGGCTCTCCTGATAGTAGGGGAAGTGGCCGGAGGTCCGATAGAGATCGAGCTTGCCGATGTGCGGGGTGTAAACCTGCGAGTAACCCTGTTTGTCGAGCTCCTGGGTGATGAAGTCCTGCAACGAGCGGCGGACGAGCGCACCCTTCGGCTTCCAGAGGATGAGTCCCTGGCCGACCATCTCGTCGATGTGGAAGAGCCCGAGCTCCTTGCCGAGTCGGCGGTGGTCGCGCTTCTTCGCTTCTTCGAGGCGGGTGAGATGGGATTCCAATTCCTCCTTGTTTTCAAACGCGGTGCCATAGAGGCGCTGGAGTTGGCCCTTCGACTCGTCGCCCAGATAGAACGACGAAGAAACGGACATGAGTTTAACGTTCTTGCACTTGGAGGTGTAGCCGACGTGGGGGCCGGCGCAGAGGTCGATGAAGTCGCCGTTCTGGAAACACGAGATTTGCTCGCCTTCGGGAATCTTGTCGATGAGGTCGAGCTTGAAGCGCGACGGATTGCCGGGGCGTTCGGTGAGTCCGCCGAGGCGGCCGCTTTCCGCCATGGCTTTCGCTTCTTCCCGGGAGATCGCCTTGTATTCGAACTTCTGGTTCTCCTTGGCGATTTTCTTCATCTCCGCCTCGATTTTCTCGAAATCGTCCGGCGTGACGCGGTGGGCCATGTCGAAATCATAGTAGAAGCCGTTTTCAATCGGCGGGCCGTAGGCGAACTGTGCGTCCGGCCAGAGGCGCAGGATGGCGGTGGCCATCACGTGGGCGGAGGAGTGGCGGACCCGCTCGAGGCCGGTCATTTGGGCGCGTTCGTCGAGAGTCTTGCGGTCGGTGGACATGGGAAGAAAGTTGAGAGTTTGGAGTTGAGTGTAGAGAGTTAGAGAAGAGGGAGATCCGTGGAAGGGTGAAGTGGAAA
>JBIHZT010000273.1:0-5672 GCA_044240265.1 Luteolibacter sp.
AAAGCGAAAGCGGCAGTGCATTCTTTCTCTCAACTCTCAACCCTCCACTCTCAACTTCTTCAGCGGTCCATCAGCGCGAACTTGAGTTCGGCTTCGGAGACGACCTCGCCGTTGACGAGGCAGCGGCAGCGGGTCTGGCCGATGGAGCCGCGCATCTTGAGGATTTCGGTTTCGATGAAAAGGGTGTCGCCGGGGAAAACCGGGCGGCGCCACTTCACGTTGTCGGCACTCATGAAATAACCGATTTTCCCGACGTTTTCGGGCTTGCGGAGCATGAGCACGGAGGAGACCTGGGCCATGGCCTCGAGCTGGAGCACGCCGGGCATGATCGGGTGACCGGGGAAGTGGCCGGCGAAGAAGGGCTCGTTGATGGTGACGTTTTTGACGGCGATGCATTTGCTGTCGCCAAGGCAATCGACGATGCGGTCCACCATCAGGAATGGATAGCGGTGAGGGAGGATTTTCATCACCTCGTTGATGTTGAGCACGCTCTCGCCATCCGGGATGGAGACCGGGGCGGGCACCATGGAGCGCATGCGGGCGTATTCGGTTTTGAGTTTGGCGGCCATCATGGTGTTCGGGCCGTGGCCGGGTTTCACCGCGATGACGTGGCCGAGGATTTTGACGCCGGAGAGCATGAGGTCGCCGATGAGGTCGAGCGCCTTGTGGCGGGCGAATTCATTGGTAAAGCGCATGGCTTCCTTGGACATGATTTCATTGCCGCGGATGACGACGGCGCTTTCCAGCGAGCCGCCCTTGATGAGGCCCTTGTCGAGCAGCGGCTTGACATCCTCATAGTAAACGAAGGTCCGCGCGGCGCAGATTTCCTTTTCGTAGAGTTCCGGAGTGACCTCGCTGGAGAAATACTGGGTGAAACGTCCCTCGGGGCCGACGTTGGTGACGGAGACCTTGAAAGTCTTGCACGGGACGATGGTGATGATGGTGCCGTCGCCGGTTTCCAAGTGCAGGGGCTCGCGGATTTCCCACACCTTGCGTGGAGCGATTTGCGGGGTGAGACCGACTTTTTTGATCATTTCCACGAACGGCCGCGACGAGCCGTCGCCGATCGGTGGCTCGTTGGCGTCCATTTCGATGAGCGCATTGTCCACGCCCATACCGGTGAGGGCGGAAATGACGTGCTCCACGGTGTGAACCTTGACGGAGCCTTCCGCGAGGGTGGTGGCGCGCTCGACGGTCTGGACCTTTTCCACGTCGGCATTGATGAACGGCTGGTCGGGCAGATCGATGCGGCGGAACTTGAAGCCGTGACCTTCCGGCGCGGGCCTGAGCGTGAGGGTGACCTTCTGGCCGGTGTGGAGGGAAGTTCCTTCGAGAGTGGCTGGGCCTGCGAGAGTGTGTTGGACGGCGGCGGACATGGAGGCGCAGGTTTCATTTTTACCCGGGAAGTATCAAGCCGTAATGGTGAACGGGAAATCTGGTGTGAAAGATGGGTGTTGTCGGTTGGATTGGACGAGATCACACGGCGAAGAAAATGCTTGGCGGAAATCCGGGAATTGAGTCGTTTACAGAGGTCAATTCAACCTCCCCACATCATGTTTAAAGAATTCAAAGAATTTGCGCTCAAAGGAAACCTCATCGACATGGCGGTGGCCTTCGTCATGGGGGCGGCGTTCACCAAGCTGTCCACCGCGTTCATCGAGGACCTGATCATGCCGGTGATCGGCAGGCTTTCCGGCGGCATGGACTACTCCAACAAGTTCATCGCGTTGTCGGACAAGGTTGTCGCCACCGATTTGGCGAAGGCGAAGACCCAAGGTGCGGTGATCGCCTACGGAAACTTCATCACCATCGGCATCAACTTCGTGATCGTGGCGTTCGTCATGTTCCTTGTGGTCAAGGCGATCAACAAAGCGAAGGCGCTGACGGCCAAGGAGGCTGCCGCCGCGCCGCCGGCCGAGCCTAGCGCCCAGGAAAAGCTACTTGCCGAGATTCGCGACCTGCTCAAGAGCAAGGCTTGATCACGTGTCCGCGGATTTCGCCTCGAACTCGGCCTTGGCCGCCTTTCTGCACTCCGCGACGAAGTGGTTGCAGGCTTCCCGGCAGAACAGGGGAATCGCTTCGGACTCGGGGATGTCTCCCGGGATGCCGTTGAAACGGCTGGCCTCGCTGTCGTCGAGCGGAGTCTGCGGGTCGATTTGCCAAAGGATCTTCTTCGCGCACTGGTGGGCGGGACCGCAGACTTGCTGGACGAGTTTTTGCGCTCCGGCATCGCTGATCGAGCGGGCGAAGCGATACATGCCGGTCTGGCGGTTAAGCTTGTCTCGGAGAGTTTCGATTTCCAGCGTGCCATCTTGCCGGGCGAGGAACAGGCCGAGGCAGGCCGGGTAAAACTGGTCCAGCGCGAGGCGGAGGTCTTCGGCGCTTGCCAATGTCATGATCCAACCCCGCCTGAGGTTGACCTGGCCTTTGGTGAATCGGTAGGTCCCGTCTTCGGCATAGGTCGAGAGGTCGCGGGCGTCGGCCGGGCCATCGTGATGCTCCAGCCCGCCAAAATCGGGTGACTTGGCCAGTTCAAGATCGGCGTGGTGGCACAGGCTGTATCGGGCGTTGCAAGCGATTGTTTGAATCTCCAGTTCGCCAATCCGGTGGATGCCGGACTGGAGCAGTTCTTGAAGTTTTTGAGCGGTGGTCATGTGGACGAGGTAAATTGGGAGAAATTTTCGATAAATACTAAATCACAGTGATTTGTGTAGATTGTCAAAGTCCGCAACCTGGTCCAGGATCACGTCTGCCAACAGTCGTTCGGTTCCGATGGCGGATGAGTAATAAAGCATCTTGCCACGGAGCGCGTGCGGGTTGTGACGGAAGACCTCCCGCTGGCTGGCGGCTGCCCCGACCTCGCTCTCGATGCCAAGAAGCACCGGGATATCCTGGAAGGAGTGGAGTCCGTCGGAGATGAAAAACGGCACGACAATCACATTCGGTGTTTGGGACATTTTGTCCCACTCGGCGATGAACGGTTGTTCTTCCATGTAGGCGTCGAGCACGGCGGCGTAGCCTGCGCCGGAGGCGGCGATCAGGTCCACCTGGTCGCGGATTGCCTTGGTGGAGTTCTGGTTCAAGCCGGTGCCATGACCGGTGATGATCAGCGTGGTCTCGGCGGGGGAGATGTCTGGTGCGACTTCCTTGGCCCGTTTCAGGATGAGGTCGGTCATCGAGCGATGGACGCCGACGGGCAGGCAGTAGTGGAAGGTTTTGCCCCGGACGACCGTGGTTGGGCCGGTGAGCAGAAGTTCACGGGGAATCACATCCTGGGTGAAATAGCCCTCGCTGATGAAATCCGGGACCACGTAAACCTCGTCCGCATCGATCAGGTAAAACGCCTCACGCATCGACGGTTCCTCCTTCCAGAAACAGCAATGCACCTCGGCAAACAGGCCGCGACTGCGGATTTCATCGGCGTGTTCGAAGTAAGGGGTGGAGGAATCCGGATTCTCAGTGGATCCGTGACCGACGATGAGTAGGGCGCTGTGTGGCTTGGCCGCGATGGACATGCGGCGAAGTTGGCAAGGGATGCCCGGAATGCAAGGCGGGGGACGTTTTGAGTTTCCTGTTTCCGACATTCGGGAAAAGACTGGCGGCAGATGCCGGTATTTCGAAAATTGTGGCTGTGGATGGACCCGGTCTTGCGGCCTGGGCCGGAGACGATGGCGGTGGACGAGTGGCTGCTGGAAACGGCGGAAATGCCGGTGCTGCGGGTTTACCGCTGGGCTGGCGACTGGGCGAGCGTGGGGTATTTCGGGAAAATCATGGAAGCGCGGGCGGAGTTTCCCGGAGTGAATCTGGTCCGGCGGTGGACGGGCGGCGGGATGGTGGATCATCGGACGGACTGGACTTACACGCTGGTAGCGCCCCACGGCGAACCGCTTGCAGGCTGGCGCGGGGCGGAAAGCTACCGGCGTCTCCATGCCGCATTGGCGGAGACCCTGGTGGCCGGGGGAATTGCGGCGCGGGTAAGCGGCGGCGAGGATGAAACCGGGGCGGCGCTGTGTTTTGAAAATCCGGTGCATCACGATTTGCTTGGTGCCGACGGCAGAAAACTCGCCGGGGCGGGACAGCGCCGGTCACGGCATGGCCTGCTGCATCAGGGATCGGTGGCGGCGTCCTGCTGCGATGTGATTTCCAGGAAACGGGCTGAAGACTTTGCGGAGCGGCTCGCGGGCGCTTGGGGGATTTATCCATCAGTCCCGGATCCGGACGATCTGGGCGGACGGGTCGAGGCCCGCTATGCCCGCGGGGAATGGACAAGCCGCCGCTGAGCCTCTGTCACGGCTCCAGCGGTCGGATCGGCGGACGCTCTGGCTCAGGAATCACCTTCGAGTGGAAATCGGTGGACTCGCCTTGGATCGACCAGAACTGATAGAGATCGGGTAGAGGTGCGTTGAGTCCGAGCTTGCCATCGCGTTCCAGGCGGCGGAAGACCACCCGGAGGATGGCGAAGGCCATGCTGCCGAGTTCGTCGTCGTCGCGGTTGCGGTGGATGCGCCGGACCAGGTCGGTCTGGGCGATCCGGTTGAGTTTTCCGGCACGCGCGAGGTCGATGAGGTGGGCGATTTCCACGCCGTAGCCGACGGGAAACGCCAGCGATTCCAGCGTGCTGCGGCGGGCCGCATACTCGCCGGAAAGCGGTTGCAGGATGAATCCGAGTTCCGGATAGAACAGCGAGATGAGCGGGCGGACCAGAATCTCCGAGACGCGCCCGCCACCGGTGGAGTGGAACTCGTCACCGTAGGCAAGCGGCCTCTCGTAGTAGGCCTTGACGTAGTCGATTCCCGGATCCGTAAGCAGCGGGCCCAACAATCCGGTGATGAATCCGGAATGGAAACTCGAAATATCGCCATCGACAAAGCAGATCAGATCGCCGGTGGCCGCGTGCAGCGCCTTCCAGAGGTTTTCGCCTTTTCCCAGGTGGGTATCGCCGCCGGGCGGAATTTCCGACGATCGATAAACCTTGGCTCCCGCCGCTTCGGCGATCTCGCGGGTGGCGTCGCTGGAGTCGGAATCGATGACCAGGATTTCATCGACGAGTCCGCGGCACGCGAGCGAATCGCGGATCGAGGAAACGATCGTTCCGATAGTGTCCGCTTCGTTGAGCGTGGGGATGCAGACGGAGATCCGCTGCGACTTTTTCATCGCTACCAACGCGTTCACATCGGCGAATTGCCGGTGGTGGAAACGCTGTGGGATGTGCATGGGGGAGTCCTAGCGACCCCGTCGAACCGGTGCAAGGACGATGCTGGGTAGGGCAAGGACACCGCACGCGTCGCCGATGAATGCGGAAACCCGGTGGGGACCATCAAAGCGCATTACCGCCAGCTCGTGACCAGTGCGGCGGCGAAGAAGTATTTCGCCATCCGGCCGGCGGCAGTCGCTGAGAACGTGACCGCTATCGAAGAGGGGAGGGCGAGCGCATGAGTCGCTCCCGCTCTCCTCTGGAAATCATACTTTGTATGATATCTTGAAGGCTGTGAAATCATCCGTAGAATCCCGAGGCCTTTGAGGAAGATCCTGAATTCACCGAAAATGCACTCCGCCTGATCGGTGACGATGGGATCTTCGCGATCCAGATGTTTTTGATGGAGCAGCCCGACGCCGGAGATGTTATTCCCAATTCCGGTGGCTGCCGCAAACTCCGCTGGGCTGCCAAGGGC
>JBIHZT010000453.1:0-3747 GCA_044240265.1 Luteolibacter sp.
CACACCGTGAACCCGGCCATCCGGGATCTGGCGGAGGTATCCGGGGATGCTGCGACCTGTGACAGCTTGAATGATAAGAATAAAGGGCTTTTCGTCGTCATGCGTTGACGACGAAGAACCTGAAATCTGAGGGGGGCTCGGATCACTGCCTCGAACCGCTGAAGCGGGGCGTGCTGGATTCCTTGGTTTTCTTCGCCGGCTCGGAGGCTGGATCCCGATAGAGAACAATCCCGTATTGCCTGAGATTCCGCATGAACGCCTTGGCGTCGAGGGCGACGCCGTTGTCGGTCGCCAGCGCGCCTAGCAGCCCTTCGCCCCGTTTCATCCGGTCCAGCGCTTCGCCGGCCTTCGCGGAGGTGCTTGTGAATTCATCCATGGCTTTCGGGATCCGTGTGAGCGCGGGCTTCATTTCGGCCAGCGTTTGATCGGCCGTTTTCAGGGTTTTTTCCGTGCCCGTTGCTGCGTTTCGGATCGCCTTGACGGCGTCGCGGGCTTCTTCCAGCAGCGGGTCCAGCTTCTCTCCCGTGGTCTTCCAGTGCCCGGTAGTGGTTGCTAGATTTTCCAGGGTCGTGTCGAGACGGGCGAGGTTCTTGTCGGCCAGGACGGAGCGGTTGATCTTGGCGACGGCCTCGCCGAGCTGCTTGGAAGCGTCCTGGATGTCGGTCGCGGCCGCATCGACTTTCGCGAGGGTCGCTTCGGTGTTCTTGAGAAGCCGCACGACATCCCGGCCGACGACTTCCGCGTTGTTTTGGAGCGACTCCAGCCCGGTGGGACCAGCTCCGGTGAGGCGGCTTCCGGGCGCGATGTAGCCCAGGCTCCGGTCGGCGGGAGGGATGATGACGATCAGTTTGTCGCCCAACAAGGTGGCGGAATTGATTTGAAATGTGGAGCCTGCGGGAATGCGGATGGCCTTTCGGATGGCGAGCACGACCTCAACCTGCACCGATTCATTGAGCTCCGGGAGATCCGCCACTTGCCCGATTTTGGCACCACCCATGCGGACTTCGGAGCCCTTGATCACGCCGGACGCGTCATCAAAAACAACCGTGAGCGAATATTGGCCACGCAGGTGATCGCTGAATTTCCCGAACTGGAGGATCAGTCCGCTCAACAGGGTGAAGCCGATGAAAAGGAACAGCCCCACATGGAGTTCGGTGCGTTTTTTCGCGACGGGCATACCTCTTTCATAACAACGATTCGGCGAATTAGAAATTTATAAAAACGCCGGAACGCGATCATTCCCACGGCTCGCCGGAGTCGCCGGCCACGAATGCCTGCAATTCGGGATTCACCGCTTCGTGAATTTCCGTCGGCATCCCCGTCCAATGGACCCTGCCTTTCTCCAGAAAGACGACGCGGTCGGCGATGTGGAAAACGCTGCGCATGTCATGGGTGATGACCACATTCGTGATACCATGGCTCTTTTGCAAATCCTTGATCAGGTGGTCGATGGAGTCCGCCGTCACGGGATCGAGCCCGGCGTGCGGTTCGTCGTAAAGCACGCAGGCCGGTTTTCCGACGACGGCCCGCGCCAGCGCGACCCGCTTGCGCATGCCGCCGGAAAGCTCGGCGGGAAGTTTTTCCTCCTCGCCGGGCATTCGCACGATTTCCAACGCCTCTGCGACCCGTGCGGCGATCTCCCCTTCATCGGTCAATCCACTTTCCCGCAGCGGGAAGGCGACGTTCTCCGCGACGGTGAACGAGTCGAACAACGCGCCGCCTTGGAACATCACGCCCATTTGCCGCCGTATCGGTCCCAGTGCGCGCTCGCCGAGTCCGGAAATTTCCACGCCGTCCACATGGATGGTGCCGCCAGTCGCCTTCAACAATCCCGGCAGGTGCTTGAGAAGAACCGATTTCCCGCCGCCGGAGCTGCCGAGGATGATCAACGTCTCGCCGCGGAACACATCCATGTCGATCCCCAGCAGAACCTCGTTTTCACCGAACCGCTGCGTCAATCCGCGGATTTTGATGAACGGCGCAGCCATGGGATGATAGAGAGCACGCCGCGCGTCGGGAAGCAAGCCGGCTCCTCAAAACAGTTTGGAGAGTTGGCATTGTTTGGAATTGCTCATGATGAGAAACACCTTTCCGCCGTCCGCCCACTTCGCGGTGGTCCAGTTCCCGCTTTTCGCAAAAGCGGGCTGGCTGGCGGGTGGGAAATCCCCGCTCACATCCTCGCGGCGGAAAATCACCATGTGGACGATGCCGTTTTCCCCCGCCTCGAAACACACGAGCGAGCCTTGTTTCCCATCGATGACCAACTCGCGGCAGCCCACGCCCTTGAGATTCTGAAGACCGGGCGGCAGGCAACCGGGGCAGGGGAGCTTGCGCTCCCTCAAGTGCCGGATCAGCACTTGATGGTCGTCGCGTTTTTCCTCCAAGGCGAACGTGGGCGACTCGAAGGTCCGCACGAAGCCGGCCTGCACCACTTCGATCGGGACGGTCCGGTTCTGTGCTACCACCGGCGTCGTGCCGGCCGGACGGGTGACCAGAAATGCCAGCGCGACGCCGGCAGCAGCGGCTAACGGAATCGCCAGCCGCCGGAAAATCGAAATCGGAACCGGCGCGTTGTGCGTGGTCGCAGTCCGGTCCATCGCCGCGATCACCGAGTCACGCAAGCTCGCCGGCGGCTGGATGGAAGCAAAGGCGCCGATCCATGTGGCGTCATTCCCGTCCTCCGCCTGCGGGAAGTCCCCGCGCTCGGTGGCCAGGCAGGCGAGGATGTCCTCACGCAGGTGTGCCGGCAGGTCCACCGTGACAAGCGCGCTGGCGAAGGCCGCGTCGAACGCCCGTTCGCTGGCCAGCCACTCGCCGAGCTCGCGGTTTTCCATCGCCAGTTTGAGCGCTTCCGCGAAATCCGGATCGCCCGCGTCCGCGCCGTCAGGGCGGAAACTGCGTAAAATGAACCGTGCCTGTTCCTTATCCATGGCGGACTCCTTCCCGTGTGAGATGTAGAATGTTTTTTGGCGCGCTCGACGGCTCGGCGGTCATCCGCCGTCGCAGCATTTCCTTCCCGCGTGAAAGCCGCGACATCACCGTGCCGATCGGCACATCGAGGATTTCGGCGATTTCCTTATAGCTGTGCTGCTGGAGGTAAAACAGCGCGAGCGGGGTCCGATAGGTCTCTTCCAGCGCGCCCAGCAACTCCATCGCCCGCTGCCCGTCCATCTGGCGCTCCGCGTCCTCCTCCGGGGCGACCATCGCCTCCGCCTTTCCTTCGTCGAGGGGTTCGTCGGAAAATTTCGACGCGCGCCGCCGCTGGGTGAGAAACTCCCGGTGCAGCGTGGTGAACAGCCAGGTTTTCGCCTTCGAGCGATCCCGCAACTGTCCGTTTTTAGCGGCCCAGATGCAGAAGGTTTCCTGCACCAGATCCGAGGCCCGGTCCACATCGCGGGTCAGCGACATCCCGAAGCGAAACAACGCTTGGTAATGGGCATCGACTAATTCGGCGAACTCACTCATCGGCAGGTATGGGAGCGATGGAAATCATTTCCTATTCCGAAAAAATTCCACCATCCCGCAACTTGCCGGAGGAATCAGCTCTCAGCCGTCTCCTGCCAGGTCACTTCCTTGGCTTCCTTCCAAAGGTCTTCCAGGCCGTAATATTCGCGCAGTTCCACGTCCATCACGTGGACCATCACGTCGATGTAATCGAGTACCACCCACTTCGTATCGGCCTTGCCCTCGGTCATGGTCGGCTTCACGCCGTGTTCTTCCTCCACCTTTCCCGCCACGTCGCGCAGG
>JBIHZT010000675.1:0-3736 GCA_044240265.1 Luteolibacter sp.
CTGAGTGTTGCAGGCGCCACGACGGCGGCATCGCCGATTGTTCTGGCGGGCAGCAACACGCAGATGTTCGGCGGCGATACGCTGAGCGGCGGCAGCTATGCCTTTACCGACCAGCATGCTGGGAACGCCAATCGCACCGTCACTGTTGCAGGCGTCAGCATCAACGATGGCAATAATGGCCTGAACTATGCGGTTACTTACGCCAGCAACACCACGAGCACGATTGATCCCAAGGCGCTGACGGTGACGGCACTGTCGCAGACCAAGGTCTATGACAGCAACACGTCGGTCGCGAGCAATGCGCTCAACGTTGGCTACAGCGTTGGCACGATGATCGGCAGCGAGAGCCTGTCGGGTGTGACGCTGGCTTATTCGAATGCGAATGTCAGCCGTGACGGCAGCGGCGCTGTTCTCAGCGACAAGACGATCACAGTGAGCGCGGCGCAGGCCGGTTCGAGCACGCAGCTGAGCGATTATGCGATCAGCTATGTGAACAACACGGCGAGCACGATCACGCCCTATGCGGTGAGCCTGACGGGCAGCCGTGTCTATGACGCAACGACGGTAGTGAATGCCTCGGTGCTGACGATCGGCACGCTGGTTGGCAGCGAGACGCTCAGCCTGTCCGGCTCGGGCACCCTGGCTGACAAGAACGTGGGTCCGAACAAGTCGGTTGGTCTTGGCACGCTGACGCTGGTTGATGGCACTAACAACGGCCTTGCCGGCAACTATGCGCTGACGGGTTCACGCACTGTTGATGTCACACGGGCAGCGATCAGCACGGTGTCTGGCATCACGGCCACGAACAAGACCTATGACGGCAATGACACAGCGACGCTGGTCACCTCTGGCGCGACGTTCGCTGGGATGTTCACGGGCGATGTCTTGAACGTTGCGACCTCTACGGGTGTGTTCAGTGACGCGCGCGCCGCGACCGGCAAGACGGTCAGCATCAGCGCGATTACGCTGGGTAGCACCGATGCGGGTAACTACACGCTGACGACATCAACGGCGTCGACGACGGCGACGATTGATCCCAAGGCGCTGACGGTGACGGCGCTGTCGCAGGCCAAGGTCTATGACAGCAATACGTCGGTTGCGAGCAATGCGCTCAACGTTGGTTACAGCGTTGGCACGATGATCGGCAGCGAGAGCCTGTCGGGTGTGACGCTGGCTTATTCGAATGCGAATGTCAGCCGTGACGGCAGCGGCGCTGTTCTCAGCGACAAGACGATCACAGTGAGCGCGGCGCAGGCCGGTTCGAGCACGCAGCTGAGCGATTATGCGATCAGCTATGTGAACAACACGGCGAGCACGATCACGCCCTATGCGGTGAGCCTGACGGGCAGCCGTGTCTATGACGCAACGACGGTAGTGAATGCCTCGGTGCTGACGATCGGCACGCTGGTTGGCAGCGAGACGCTCAGCCTGTCCGGCTCGGGCACCCTGGCTGACAAGAACGTGGGTCCGAACAAGTCGGTTGGTCTTGGCACGCTGACGCTGGTTGATGGCACCAACAACGGCCTTGCCGGCAACTATGCGCTGACTGGTTCGCGGACGGCGACGATCACGCAGGCAGCCGTAACGATCACCACCAGCGATGTTGTGAAGACCTATGACGGTACGCTGAGTGTTGCAGGCGCCACGACGGCGGCATCGCCGATTGTTCTGGCGGGCAGCAACACGCAGATGTTCGGCGGCGATACGCTGAGCGGCGGCAGCTATGCCTTTACCAACGCCAATGCGGGCAGTGGTGACCGCACGGTCACTGTTGCGGGTGTCAGCGTCAATGATGGCAATAATGGCGCGAACTATGCGGTCACCTACGCCAGCAACACGACAAGCACGATCGACCGCGCGGCTATTACGGTCAGCACGAGCAACGTCGTCAAGACCTATGACGGAACGACCACGGCGATTGGCACACCTGTCGCGATCGCGGGCAGCTTGTTCAGCAATGTCAGCAACGGCAATACGCCAGACAGCCTGAGTGGCGGCAGCTATGCCTTCACCGATGCAAACGTAAGCCGCCAAGGCGGCGTGGCCGCTGGTATTGTGCTGAATGACAAGGTTGCGACCGTGTCGAGTGTGACGGTGAATGATGGCAATAATGGTGGCAACTACACTGTCACCTATGCCAGCAACACCACGAGCACGATCAACCCCTATACGGTGAACCTGACTGGTTCGCGCGTTTATGACGGCAGTACAGCCGTTGAGGCTGGCATCTTCACGTTGAGCCAACTTGTCGGCCAAGAAAGCCTGAGCCTGGCAGGGACAGGAAGTGTCACCAATGCGCACGTGACGCTGGCGGGCCAGCAGCCACAGGCGCAGCCTCTTGGCGCGCTCGGGACGCTCGATCTGGTTGATGGCGTTGGCGCCAATGCCGGATTGGCACTCAATTACAAGCTTGTGGGCGGTACGCACAACGTCACGATCACGCCGCGTGCGCTGACCTTCTCTGCGTCGGTGCCTGACAAGATTTATGACGGCAATACGGCGATCCAGGTTTCCAGCCTTGTGATCCAGAACCAGGTGCAGGGTGAGCAACTCGACTTGGTCTTCAATCCCTTCGCGAATTTCAGTGACAAGACCGCTGGACAGAACAAAACGGTGACGATCTCGAGCATTCGTGTGCAGAGTTCGCCCACGGCGCTGAGCACCGATTATGTGCCACTGCCGATGACTTATGAGACAAACGCGACGATCTTTAAGAAGGACATCACCGTTGTGGGTGTTGTCGCGACGGACAAGGTCTATGATGGCACGACAACCAACGTCATTAATACCAGCGTTTCCGCTCTTGCGGGGCTAATCGGCAATGACCAGGTTCGTATTTCTGGCTTGACCGGAACGTTTGCAACCAAGAATGTCGGTACCAATATTTCTGTTGTCGGAAGTGAAGTTTCGTTCAACGGAGCGGATGCAGGTAACTATAACCTGATCCAGCCGACGGGCCTGAGCGCGAATATTACGCCACGGACGCTCGTGGTGGCAGCGTCGGGTATTAGTCGCGCCTATGACGGGACAGTTGTTGCGGGTATTAATCTGACCGACAATCGTGTCTCAGGCGATGTCATCGCCTTTGGCTACACTGCATCATTCCTCGACAAGAACATCGGCACCAACAAGTTTGTCAGCATCGCGATCTCCAGCTTGGGCGGAACCGATGGCAGCAATTATGTCCTGTCTGCCAATCCATCGGCTTTTGCTGATGTCACGCGTGCAGTGTTAAGCTTCACGCCAATCGTCACGACCAAGACCTATGATGGGCTGACTGGCGCGACAGTAAGTCTTGCCACCAACATCGTCGCTGGCGATCCGATTTCGGTGAGTTTCTCCGACGCGCGCTTCGACACTGCCAATGCAGGCACGGGCAAGACGGTCACAGTTACCGGAATTTCGGTCACGGGTGACCTTTCAAACTATCAGTTCCTGCCATCGGCAACTACAGCCACCGGTTCGGGCACCATTACGCCGTTCATGGTCGATCTGACAGGCTCGCGGGTCTATGACGGCAGCACGACTGTAGATGCCTCTGCACTGCGGATAGGCAACTTGGTTGGGAACCAGACGCTCACCCTTTCGGGCACCGGCGCTATCGCTAACCGTAATGTTGGAACCGGCAAGCTGGTGAATGCTGGTGGGCTGGTCTTGTCCAACGGGGCAGGGGCCAATGCCGGCCTTGCCTCTAATTATACACTGGCCGGCGGCAACCAGGTTGTTGACCTAACGC
>JBIHZT010000454.1:0-3734 GCA_044240265.1 Luteolibacter sp.
AGGCGGAAAAACGCGGATTGTCCGCGTGGGGAACAAGGCGCGCGAGGCAGTCGCCGACTACCTTGCCAACGAGCGTCCCGGCTTGGTCACGAAGAAGACCTCCTCGCATATCTTCCTCAGTGTCCGGGGCGGGCCGTTGTCGCCCGACCGGGTGCGGCAAATCGTGAAAGAGCGGGCCAGATTCGCAGGCATCGACCAAAACGTCTATCCACACTTGCTGCGCCACTCCTTCGCCACGCACCTGCTGGAGGGCGGCGCGGACCTCCGGGTGATCCAGGAACTGCTAGGCCACGCCGACATCTCCACCACCCAGATTTACACCCACGTGGACCGCCAGCGGTTGAAAGCGGTGCACAAGCAGTTCCACCCACGCGGGTGATTTACCGGTCCCTACCCAGCCACCCACTCCAGCAAAAAAAACGACCGCCGGGGAGTCCCTTCCCCGGCGGTCTAAATCGTTGTGCCGTTCCCACACCCGTAGGATTGGCGAACAACTGTGCTGTTACACCCTTACATGAAAGAGCGATGACTCGCTGCTTTCATAAGGATGAGACTCCCCACGGCTAAGAGCGTTCAAAGTATTTTTAAATTTATTCTCAAAGCGGAAACAGCCCGTTTTTGAGGCACAAAAAAGGCCGCCGGGGAGTCCCTTCCCCGGCGGCCAAAATTGTCTTTCTCACCCACACCCGTGGAATTGTCAGACAACTGTGCTGTTACACCCTTACATGAAAGAGCAATTGCTTGCTGCTTACATAGGGATAAGACATTCAACCTTTCCGAACGTTCAAAGTATTTTAAAAACTTTTCACTTTTTTGTTCACCGCCAAAGAACCGCGGAAAATGGCACTTGGAAAACCCCCGCCGTTTCAAGACGCTCCGGCCATGCCGCACAGCCACATCGATGTCCGCTACGTCGCCAATCTCGCCCGCCTCGAACTCACCGACGCGGAGGTCGCCGAATTCCAGCCCCAGCTCGAAGCGATTCTCGGCTACGTGGAGACCCTCTCGAAGCTCGACGTCTCCGGCATCGATCCTACCGCCCACTCCACCAACGTCTTCGGCCGGATGCGAGATGACATCCCGCACGAGAGCCTGACGCCGGAAGCTGTCCTCCAAAACGCCCCCGACCAAGCTCAAGGCCAGATCCGCGTCCCCAAAGTCGTCACCGACGCGTGAGGATCTTCATTTCAGCATTTCAGCTTTCCGAATTTCAGCTTTACCCAAAATGACCATTTCCCAACTCCGTAAACAGCTCATCGCCGGAGAAACCACCCCCGCAGCCATTCTGGAAAAACTCGCCGGAGAAATCTCCGCCCGCGATGGAACCACCGGCGCCTACCTTTCCCACAATCTCGAAGCCGCCCTCGCCGAAGCCGCGAACGCCGATCTCTCGCTGCCCCTCGGCGGCATCCCCATCGCCATCAAGGACAACATGAACGTGCTCGGCCAGCCCTGCACCTGCGGCTCGAAATTCCTCGAAAACTACATCGCGCCCTACAACGCCACGGTCATCCAGAAACTCCGCGCCGCCGGGGCCATTCCCTTCGGCCGCCTCAATCAGGACGAGTTCGCGATGGGCTCCTCCACCGAAAACTCCGCCCTAGGAAAAACCCGCAACCCCCACGACCACTCGCGCATCCCCGGCGGATCGTCCGGAGGATCCGCCGCCGCTGTCGCCGATCACACCGCCATCGCCGCGCTCGGCTCCGACACCGGAGGCTCGATCCGCCAGCCCGCCTCGCATTGCGGCGTCGTCGGCCTAAAACCCTCCTACGGCCGCGTTTCCCGTTACGGACTCGTCGCCTTCGCCTCGTCGCTCGACCAGATCGGCCCGCTCACGCAATCGGTCGAAGACGCCGCGCTCATCCTGCAAGCCATCGCCGGATTCGACCCCGCGGACTCCACCAGCCTCGACGTCCCGGTGCCCGACTACCTCGCCACGCTCAACGACGGCGTGAAAGGCCTCAAACTCGGCATCCCGAAGGAATACTTCGGCGACGGCATCGACCCCGGCGTCCGCGCGCAGGTCGAAAAAGCCATCCAGTCCCTCGCCGCCCAAGGAGCCGAGCTGGTGGAAATTTCCCTGCCGCACACCGAATACGCCGTCGCCACCTATTATGTCATCGCCCCGGCCGAAGCGTCCTCGAACCTCTCCCGCTTCGACGGCATCCGCTACGGCCACCGCGCCGCCAGCCCCACCGACATCCTCGATCTCTACAAAAAATCCCGCGAGGAAGGCTTCGGCCCGGAAGTGAAGCGCCGCATCATCCTCGGCACCTACGTGCTTTCCTCCGGCTACTACGACGCTTACTACAGCCGCGCCCAGAAAGTCCGCACTCTGATCCGCCGCGACTTCGAGGACGCCTTCCAAAAAGTCGACGCGATCCTCTCCCCCGTCGTCCCCAGCCCCGCCCGCAAAATCGGTGCCGCCGGAGCCGATCCACTCCAGGAATACCTCTCCGACATCTTCACCATCGCCGCCAACCTCGCCGGCATCCCCGGCATCTCCGTCCCCTGCGGCACCGTCGATTCCGGCGATGGCAAGCAACTCCCCGTCGGCATCCAGATCCTTGGCCCGCATCTGGGAGAAGCGAAATTGCTCCAGATCGCGAAGGCTGCGGAAGCTTAAAACAGGCATTCCTGCCGAGTCTTCGATCACGCCGACTTGCGCGACTCGTTGCGGTCGTGATGCAGAAAATGCGCCCAGCTCTCATCGGCCAGGCCATTCTCATGCATGCCGAAGAGCGGCCGCCAGCGCGGGGCGAGCGGCTTGCTCTGCGGGTGCATGTTCGCCTCGTGCGGCAGCTTGTTGCCCTTGCGGGTGTTACAGCGGAAGCACGAGGTGACGATGTTGTCCCAGGTGGTCCGCCCGCCCTTGTCGCGCGGCGTGACGTGATCCAGATTCAACTGCGTTTCCGGCAGCACCTTGGTGCAATACTGGCAGGTGAACTTGTCCCGCAGGAAGACGTTGCGACGGGTGAATTTCACCTCCAGCCGCGGCAGCCGGTCGTAAATCGCAAGCACGATGATCTTGGGCACCCGGATGGCGATTCTCGCGCCGTGGATCATTTCCTCACTGGCATTTCCGACCGAGTAGGAAATCCAAGAGGAAAGATCGTGGGAATTAAAACGTTCATCCCCCTCCACCTGCACCACTTGCGCATGGCCGAGGCAGAGCAAATGGAGCGACCTGCGGACGGAACAGGTGTGGATCGGTTGCCAGAACCGATTCAAGACAAGCACGGGATGTTCGAGGATGGCATTCATGACCTTTCTCAACCAATCGTCGGAACGCTAGCAAAGCCTGCCGGGGGAGCAACCGAAAAGCTTCGGGAAATTCGGCAGCTGGAGGATTTCCACGGGAACCGATGGTGGCGAATTCGTCACCTTTCATCCCTTCCCGCCGAGCGCCCGCAGGCACGACGATGCGGGCGGATCGTGCCACACTGAGCTTGATGAACCTCTCAAAACGAACCTCCCGACCACTTTGTGACAAATTTGTCACAAAGACCCGCTTGGGAAATCCACTCATCATCAATACCTAGCCTGCCTGTCAGACGAAATCGTCACGATTTCGTCACACAAGCATCGAACCAACATATGCAATCCATGAAATCCATCCAACGCGCCCTGCTCGCCACCAGCCTGCTTGGCAGCCTCACCGCCCACGCCGGCACCGAGACCACCACCACAGCTGAAGAACCCCCATCCGCCAGCACCGCCACCGGCCTGCT
>JBIHZT010000455.1:0-3723 GCA_044240265.1 Luteolibacter sp.
AGAGAAGACCGGCGACTTCCAACGGCAGCGGTGGCATATTCGGCAGCATTCGTGGAGAAGCTGGCGGACAATCTTGTTAGTTTCGTGGCAAAATACGAGAGGCGATTCGGTTTCATGATCGGGTGTCTTGGGGAGGTGAACTCGAGACTCACTTGAGGTGGAGCAAGTGACTCTGAATAATCAGCAGCGCGGAGTTATTAACATTTTCCGCGCCAACGACAATATTTTTAAAAAAGATTGAACAAATTTTAAACCGTCATTTCGCCCTAAATGACCCATAAGTCACTAATCTTCAGTGTTTAATTTTTGAACATTTGATGCGAAAAACTTAATATTTAAGCTCTCTTTCCGATCTCCGCCTCACTTCGAACCAGCGAATCGACCAACTTATTCCCAAACAAGCGCATCCCTGACATTGGCGGGATAGATGGTCCGGAGAGCAAGCCGCAGTTCTTCAAGCGCGGGAGCGTCAAGCGCTTCGAACCGGTTCAAATCGTCAGTGATGACGGGAGTTGTGGGCCAGCGACGGGAAGGAACCGGAAGCCAGGTGAAGTGGCGAGGCAAGTCAAAGGCGGTCAACATGACCGAAGACTGCTGCGGCTGAATCGGTTCATCCGAAGCGAAAAACAGAAGATTCTCGGCGGTCGGGACCGCCAGCACATGCCTGAAAACCTGCTGAAGCGTGGAATGAACCACCTCGCTCGACGGGGTGGGCACTCCCCGCTCCTCGTCAAGCCCCCACGTATTCAAGACCAGCAACCCGCTAGGCGTGAGCGCGGCCTTTGCAGTAGCCAGTCCCTCCATGCTTGCTAGCAGGTAGGAAGGTCGCTCGCCGGTGAAAACATCAAGAATCACACTGTCAAAGCGGGCGGGATGCATTTTTAAAAACACACGACCATCGATGGCATGCGTCCGGGAGGCCGGCAGCGACAGGCCGAGGTGCGCGCGGGCGAGCAGCAGGGCTAGTGCCGATGAATCCACGCAATCCACCGCGATGTCATGCTCCCTCAGCAAGGGAACAATCCCGCTGCCGCCGAGGCCGACAAGCACCGCGGACCGGGTGTGCGGACGAGCCAGGAGCAAGCGGGAGGCGAGGAAATAGACATATTTTTCCTCACTCCGTCCCCGGGCGTTTACGGTGGTTTGAATGGTGTGGTCCACGAAGAGATAGCGACTCCCCTCGTGCTGGACCACTCGAAGATCAGCACCACCGGACGAGGTCGCCGCCAGCAATCCCGACGGTCCCGATCCGGGCCACGCCAGGGCGATTCCAGCGAGCATGATCAGCAGCGCCGCAGCGAACCGCGGCTTTTTGTGACCCGGGCCGCTGGCGAGGATGGCGGCGAAAGCCAGCGTCCCGGCGAGGATCGCCAGCACGGTGGGGACCCGGAACGTGGGCAGCAGCAGGAAACCCGCGAGCACAGCACCTGCGGCCGCGCCGGCCATGGGAATGGCGTGGATGCCGCCCGCCGAGCGACCGGCCCGCTCCACCTCTCCCGCTTCCAGACGGACGGCGATCGGCGAGGCCATGCCCAGCAGCAATAACGGCGGAAAGAGAATGCATGCGGCGGCAAACAAGGAACCGCCCCGCAGACCGAATTTCCAGCCAGCCTCCATCACCGGTGCGCTCCACAGCGGAATCACGGCGACGACGGCGGCGGCGGTGAACAGCACCCCGGCGAACAAAAGCAGCGACGGCCTGCGATCCACGATTTGTCCGCCTAACCAATAACCGGACGCGAGGGCGAGCATCGCCACGGAAATCAGGGAAGTCCCCACGAACAATCCCGCGCCGAAATGCGGGCCGATGATCCGGGAGCCCAGAATCCCAAGCGCCATGACGACCGCGCCAGCGAGAAACAACGCCGCACGCAGCCTCAGCCGGGTGAACGTCGAGAGGCCCAGCGGGCTGGAAACATTCGGGCGTCTTCTTCGATTCATGTCGGTGGTTCCGTGTCCGCCAGGCGGGAAAGGAAATCAAATTTTCTCCCGGCCACTCGATTTTTTTCCTGCGCTCGCCGATGGTTTGCTAGTTTCCAAGCTGATGGATGGCAAGCCAAAACAGTTCTTGGGATCGCGCGGAAACCATGGATGGTTCGGCCCGCAATCCATCATTCCATGCGCGCGATTTTCATCTCCAACATCAGGGCCGGCCTCGCACTGTTAGTCGCAGGCACGTTTCAAGCGGCCGGGCAATCGGTGGAGCTGCTGCCACCCATCACGGTGCTGGCGGAGCGGCGGCTGGGCGAGGAACCGTCCGCTCCGCTGGCGGAGTGGACGCGCGAGGACTTGCGGGAAGCCGCACCGCGGACGATCGATGAAATGCTGGCGAAGGAGCCGTCGTTTTCGCTCTACCGGCGGCAGTCGTCGATTTCCTCCAACCCGACAGCGGCGGGCGTGAGCCTGCGCAACACCGGAGCGACGGCCGCCTCGCGGACCTTGGTTCTGTTGGACGGAATTCCGCAGAACGATCCCTTCGGCGGGTGGGTTTACTGGGCGCGCTACGATGCGGCGACGCTGGATTCCATCCGCATCGTGCCTGCGGCGAGAGCGGCGGTGTGGGGCAACCAGAGTCCGGCCGGAGTGATCCAGATGAACGGCTACCCGGCGTTTGAGAACCGGCATGTGCTGAAAGCAGGCGGCGGCAGCCAGGGCACGATCAGCGGCTCGACGGTCAACCAAATGACCAACGAGGAGAAAACGCTGGCGGTGCTTTTCTCCGCGTTCGGCCTGCATACCGATGGCTTCCACGCGGTGGATTCCTCGCAGCGCGGACCGATCGACCAAAAGCTGGAGACGGACCTGGCGGGAGCGAATTTGAAATTCTCCTGGCTCGCCGCGCCGGGCCTAACGGTGGAGCCGATGGTTTCCTGGTACACCGAGGAGCGCGGCAACGGCACGGTGCTTACCCAAAACTCCACCGACGCACTGGATCTCGCGCTGCGCGTCAGCTCGGCGGACGGCGATTTCTCATGGCAGGCGGTGGCCTGGCAGCAGCGGCGCGAGTTCGACGCGGTTTTCAGCTCGGTGAACGACGAGCGGACGGAGGAAACACTCGCGCTGAATCAGTTCGACGTGCCGGCGCAGGCCACCGGCGCGGCGTTCACCACGCTGTGGGACAACGGCGGGAAATGGACGGCCAGCTCCGGTGCGGACGCCAAGGTGGTCTCAGGCGAGACGAACGAGGACGCCGGCACCTTCCGCCGGAGGGAGGCGGGCGGCGACCAGACGCTGGCCGGAATTTTCAGCGCGGCTTCCTTTCAGGCGGACGACCTGACCCGCATCGACGCGAGCGCCCGGCTGGACGGGTGGCAACTGACGGACGGGCGGCGGATCGAAACCTCGCTCTCATCCGGAGCGCCGCTGCGCACGGACGAGCAGGACGACCGCGACGGCGTCGAGCCATCCGGATCGGTCGAACTGAACCGCCAACTGCGCGACGGGCTGCTAGGTCGGATTTCGGCGGGTTCGACATTCCGGCTGCCCACGTTGAACGAACTGCACCGGCCGTTCCGCGTGCGCAGCGACGTCGTCGAGGCGAATCCGGATTTGGACGCCGAGCGGTTTTACAGCATCGCGGGCGGCATCGACTGGGAGCCGGTGAAGTGCGTGACGGTGAACGCCACGGTTTATCAACACTGGATCACCGACGCCATTGCCAACGTCCCGGTCACCGATCCCGCGCAAATCGCGGAGATTTTCGGAACCCTTCCGCCGGGCGGC
>JBIHZT010000456.1:0-3713 GCA_044240265.1 Luteolibacter sp.
TCCACAGCTTCTCACCGTCGAGCGCATCGTCCGTATCGGCCAGCTCACCGCCGGATTTCTCAAGCGCCGCGGCATTCGTCATCCGCGCATCGCCGTCGCCGGACTCAATCCCCACGCCGGGGAAAACGGCGCGTTCGGCGACGAGGAAATCCGCATCATCCGCCCCGCCATCCACCGCTTGAACGAGTTCGCCATCGCGTTCTTCAGCGGTCCCGCCGTGCCGGACGCCGTCTTTCGCGATGCCGCCCAAGGCCAGTTCGACGCCGTGATCGCCATGTATCATGACCAAGGCCTCATCCCGCTCAAGCTGCTCGATTTCGACACCGCCGTGAACGTCACCCTCGGCCTGCCCAAGCCCCGCACCAGCCCGGACCACGGCACCGCCTTTTCCATCGCCGGGAAACACCTCGCCAATCCCTCCTCCATGCTCGCCGCCATCCGCCTCGCCTGCGAGCTGGCGTGAAAAACGGGCGCCCCCCGGGTTGGACCTACCGGACGGGTCTCCTCATCCCCTCGCCGAGAAAGTAGCTGACATGCGGCGGCTTGTGATAAACCACGTTCCGCCAGGCGACCGAGAGCCGGCATTGGGGATCGAGCATCAGCGTGGTGATGCGGTGCTCCGTGGAAATGGTGGTCATGTAAAGGCGGACGGATTTACCCTCGGGATCCGAAACTAACAGCTCACCACGCCAATCTCCCGACAAATCCGCCGTGAATCTCGCGCCGCAGGTTGCCGTCCCACCAGATGACCCAGTCGGATAGAGCGGGATTTCCAAATAAGGATTCACCATCACCTTGGCGGTGGCGCTGGGCCTGGCCGTAAGAATGCGCTTTCCCCCACTGGCGGGATTTCGCAATTCTCGGTGCGTCCGCTCAACCCATGACCTCCCACACCGCACCACTCACTCCCGCCCAGGTGGAAAAACTCCGCGCGGCGCTGGAGCGGCAGGGTTATGATTTCGAATCCAAACCCTACGCCCTGTTCTCCGCCCGCAAGGGCAAGCTCAACGTCACCGTTTATGAAAAGGGCCCCAAGGTGCTGATCCAGGGCAAGGACACCGAGGATTTCATCCGCTTCACGCTCGAACCCGAAGTCACCGGCGAGGCGAAACTCGGCTACGAGGAAATTCTCGAGCCGGACAAATTCGAGCCGCACTTCGGCATCGATGAAAGCGGCAAGGGCGACTACTTCGGCCCGCTCGTCATCGCCGGTGCCTACACCGACGCCGCCATCGCCCGCCACTTGATAGACGCCGGCATCATGGACTCCAAGCGCGTCACCAGCCCCGCCCGCATCCGGCAGCTCGCCGCCGTCATCCGCGCCACGCCCGGTTGCACCACCGCTGTCATCGCCATTGGCCCGGAGCGCTACAACTCGATGTTCGCTTCCTTCCGAAACCTCAACCGCCTGCTCGCCTGGGGCCACGCGCGCGCCATCGAAACCCTCGCCGCCGCCCGCCCGGACTGCCCGCGCACCTTGAGCGACCAGTTCGCCCGCCCGGAAATCCTCCAGCGCGCCCTCAAGGAAAAAGGCCTCACCCTCCAGCTCGAACAACGCACCAAGGGCGAGTCCGACACCGCCGTCGCCGCCGCCTCCATCCTCGCCCGCGAGCGCTTCATCGACTGGATGGACAAAACCTCCGCCGCCTGCGGCATCAAGCTGCCGTTGGGAGCCTCCGATTCCGTCATCCAGGCCGCCCGCGACCTGGTCGCGAAAATGGGTCCGGACGCCCTCGGAAAGGTCGCCAAACTCCACTTCAAAACCACCCACGCGGTATTGGGAACAACTCCATCAGATGGGACCGATTAGCCGTTCGACGCCAATCCGTTCCACAAATTCCGGTCATTCCGACGTTTCTTTCCCCACTGGCACGGAAATCGCATCGATTTCAGAGATTTTTGGCGGGACAATTCCACCGTCATCGTGCATAAATCTCCGCACCCCCCTAATTCTCAATCCCTCCCCTAATCTCATGGCTACCATTACCAAACGCGAACTCGTCATTAAAATCACCGACCAACTCGGTGCCAAGGGCCTCGAAATCACCCAGCAAGACGTGCTCGAAGTCGTCCAGACCCTCATCGATGAAATCACCGACTCACTCGCCCACGGCGACACTGTGGTCATGCGGAATTTCGGCGCCTTCCAGGTCCGCGAAATGAAAGCCAAGATCGGCCGCAACCCGAAGGATCCCGGCAAGGACGTGCCGATCCCCGCCCGCGCCGCCGTGAAATTCAAGCCCGGCAAGGAGATGAAGGAAAAAGTCGCCACCACCCTCCAGGTCATCCGCGAGCGCAAGTCGTGATTTCCCGCCGCCTGAAAAACCCGCAGCTCCGCCTCGCCGCAGTTTGCAGCGTGGCGGTTTTTGTTTTCACCTCCTGCTTCGCACGCCCCGGCGGCCACGACGGCTATCAGACCCGCTCCTACACGGTGCGCGGCCAGCACTATCAGCCGATGAGTGTGGATGCGGCGCTCGACTTCGAGGAAACCGGCACCTGCTCGTGGTATAACGAATCCTCCTTCTTCGGCCTCAAGCGCGGAACCACCTCGCTCGGCGAAAAAGTCATGCCCTGGCACCTCACCGGCGCCCACAAGACCCTGCCCCTGCCTTGCCTCGTCAAGGTCACCAACCTCGAAAACGGCAAGTCTCTCAAAGTCCGCATCAACGACCGCGGCCCCTTCATCCCGGGCCGCATCCTCGACCTCACCCCGCGCGCCGCCAAAAAACTCGGCTTCCGCGACGACGGCCTCACCGAGACCCACATCAAGGTCATTTCCGTCGGCGACGGCTCCTACAAGCGCAAGAAACGCGGCTGGTTCTTCTGATCTCGTTTACGACATCAATCGTTGAGAGGTTTCCGGGCTTGAACAACCCAAGCGTCCGCCCGCAGACTCCGCCCGCTCTCCGCGAGCGCTTTCCTTATGTCCAATTCTCCTGAAATCCGCGTCTTCGCCCCCGCCACGGTGGCCAATGTCGCCTGCGGTTATGACGTGCTCGGTTTTGCCATCGACTCCCCCGGCGATGAAATCGTCGTGCGCTTCAGCGACAAGCCCGGCCTGCACATCACCAAGATTACCGGAGACAACGGCAAGCTCCCGAAAAATCCCGCGCAAAACTGCGCCGGCGTCGCCGCGCTCGATTTACTCAAGCACCTCGGCATGACCGACCGCGGCATCGAGATGGAGATTCACAAGAAAATGCCCTTCGGCTCCGGCCTCGGCTCGTCGTCCGCCTCATCCGTCGCCGGTGCCTTCGCCGTGAACAAACTCATCGGCGATCCGCTCAGCAAAAAACAGCTTCTCCCCTTCGCCATGGCCGGCGAGGCCTCCGCCGACGGCGCGTGGCACGCCGACAACGTCGCCCCCTGCCTCTTCGGCGGCATCGTCTTCATCCGCTCCAACGACGAGCTCGATTTCGCCCAAATCCCCGCGCCCAAGAATCTCTGGGCCGCCGTCGTCCACCCCGACATCGAAATCCTCACCAAAGTCGCCCGCGAAATCCTGCCCAAGGAAATCCCGCTCGAAAACGCCACCCAGCAGATCGGCAACCTCGGCGGCCTGCTTTGCGGCCTCATCCAGGAAGATTACGGCCTCATTTCCCGCTCCATCCACGACGTCATCGCCGAGCCGCGCCGCCAGAAACTCATCCCGGAATTCTATCGGGCCAAGCGCGCCGCCCTCGCCGCCGGAGCCCTCGGCTTCTCCATCTCCG
>JBIHZT010000124.1:0-8356 GCA_044240265.1 Luteolibacter sp.
TGCTCCGCAACATCGATGCCGATCTCAAGGTGAACCGCCCGGAAGGCATCATTTCCATCAACCGCAAGAAGGCCGCGGAGTTGGGAATCTCGGTGGAGGAAATCGGCCGCACGCTGGACTTCGCCTACTCGGGAAGGCGCTTCGGTTATTTCCTCAAGGACGGGAAACAATATCAGGTCATCGCCCAGATGCAGCGGCAGGACCGCAATGATCCCGGCGATTTGAAGAAGCTCTTCGTGAGATCCGGGTCCGGGCAGATGGTCTCGCTGGACAACCTGCTGACGTTCTCCGAGTCCGCCAGTCCGGCGGCGATCTATCGCTTCAACCGCGCGGTCTCCGCGACGATTCAGGGCACGCCCGCTCCCGGCAAGACGCTGGGCGATGGCATCGCAGAGCTCGATCGCATCGCGGGAAAAGTCCTGCCGGAGGATTTCCGCACGTCCCTGGCAGGCCAGTCACGGGATTTCGCGGAGAGTTCCTCCTCTCTCCTATTTGCATTCCTGCTCGCGCTGCTGATTATCTATCTGGTGTTGGCGGCCCAGTTCGAGAGCTTTCGGGATCCGTTCATCATCATTCTGACCGTGCCGCTTTCGGTGGCGGGAGCGCTGCTATCCCTGCACGTCACGGATCAGACGCTGAATGTCTTCAGCGAGATCGGCATCATCATGCTCATCGGCATTGTCACGAAGAACGGGATTCTCATCGTCGAGTTCGCCAACCAGCGGAAAGACGCGGGCCTATCGAAAATCGAAGCGGTGCTCGACGCCTCCGTCTCGCGATTCCGGCCCATCCTGATGACCAGCCTTTCGACGATCTTCGGCATCCTGCCCATCGCGCTCTCGCTCGGAGCCTCGGGCGGATCCCGCCAGTCGTTGGGAATCGCCGTGGTCGGTGGGCTGGTTTTTTCCGGAGTGCTGACGCTGTTCGTCGTGCCTGCGGTTTACGCGATTTTCTCGCGGAGCCGGTAGATCAGGATGAATCACGGTTTTTCGGTTGAATGTATTCCTGCAGACGGCAGCCCGCAGGCGATCGGTCCGGTGACAAGCAGCGTGTTTGAAAAGAGGACACCTTGAGTGATGGATTTCGGAGAGACTCTCCTTGTCGGCGAGTTTGGTGGTTCAGTGGTTGAAGATGAATTCTTTGGAATTCAGCAGTGCCCAGAAGATGTCCTCCAGGGCCTCGCGCACGGTGGCCGGATCTTTTTGCTCCGCCACGGCCGCCAATAATTTTTCGCGCTCCATGTCGGTGGGCGGACGGCTCAGCACGGTCAGGTAGAGATTCGTGATGATATCGGCCGGGCTCTTGTTTTCCTTGAGAAGATCCTCCACCACCTTGCCTTGGCGGATGCGCTGCTGGGTGGTGTCGCCGTTGAGCAGGTGGAGAGCTTGTGATAGATTCGGCTCCATCTTCACCTCGCACGAGCAGACCGTGGCGCGGGTGGCGCGGCCGAAGGTGGTGAGGAAATAGTTCGAGGTGTTTCCATCGGCGATCTGCACGGCCCGCGCGCCAAGCGGAAGGCCTTTGAATTTGTTCGGCGTGGCGGTGACCTGGGAAATGCAGTCGAGCAGGACTTCGGCACGCACCCGGCGGATCATGGCGTGGGAGAAATTCCGCGTGTCGCTGACGTTGGTCTCGTTGGTGCGGGTGGCGAGTTGATAGGTCCGCGAGGTGCAGATGTCGCGGACGAGCTTTTTGAAATCGTAGTGGTAGGAGACGAATTTCTCCGCGAGCGCGTCGAGAAGTTCTGGATTGGACGGCGGGTTGGAGACGCGCACGTCGTCCACGGGATCGACGATGCCGACGCCGTTGAAATGCGCCCAGACGATGTTCACCACGTTTTTGGCGAACCACGGATTTTCAGGTGATGCGAGCCAGCCTGCGACGGCTTCCCGCCGCGACTGGTCTTTGATTTCCGGCTTCGGTCCGCCGAGGAATTTCGGTGCCATGTCCTGCTTGGTCACCGGATTTTTGATTTCCCCGCCTTCGTCGAAGATCACCCGCTCGCGAGGATCCTCGGCGGGCTTGCGTTTCACTTGGGCGAAAAACGAGGCGAAGCTGTAGTAATCGTCCATCGTCCAGCGATCGAAGGGATGATTGTGACACTGCGCGCACTGGATGCGCGTGCCCATGAATACCTGCGCGACGTTTTCGGTGAGTTTCAGGACGTCCTGCTCGATTTGGAAGAAATTCGTCGCCGGGCTGGAGAATGTACCGCCCTTCGCGGAGAGCAGTTCCTTCACGAGTTCGTTGAAAGGCACGTTCCCGGCGATGCGCTCGCGCAGCCACTGATAGTAATTGAGCGCCGCCTTGTAGGAGACCTGCTGCGGGCCGTTGTTGAACGTGCGGATCTGCATCAGCTCCGCCCATTTCATCACCCACATCTCGGTGAATTCCTTGCGTCCGAGCAGCCCGTCCACCAGGGCCTCGCGTTTTTCCTTGCGGGTGTCGGATAGAAATTTCTCCCGCTCGGCCACGGTCGGGGGAACGCCGACGATGTCGAGGAAGACACGCCGCAGGAAGGATTCGTCGTCCGCGAGTTCGGACGGGACGATGCGCAGCTTGTTGAGCTTTTCCGCGACGTGCGTGTCGATGTAGTTGAAAGCCGGGAATTTCGGCCGCGTGTAGGCGAGGTCAGCCGGGACGACGATGGCCTGCGAACCCTCGGTGAAGGTGTGGAAGCGGGCTAACAAAAACGCCTCGCCGCGATGCTTCGATGCGGCAAGTCCCTGGCGGCGGTCGATGGAGACGGAGTTGTCGTTGGAACTGGAAAATCCGGAGAGCGTCGTCACGTCACGGTCGGTGCCATCCGAGTAGGTGGCGCGGACGGTGAAGGGAATCCGCACGTCGCTGCCGGTGAGCACGAGTTCCTTGGGGTGGACCTGGATCCCGGTGGGGTGGGGGATTTCCCCTTCGTCGAAATTCGCGCCATCCCGGATCCACGCCACCAGTGTTTGATAGAAAGCGCTGTCCTTTTTCATCAGGTTCCCGCCGGTGTGGGGCACCGCGCCGATGGATTTGGTGACGAGCAGGGATTCTTCAGGCACCGCGAGGTTGATCCTGCGTCCGGCCATTTCGGTGGTGAGCCGGAAGTGGTCGCCCTTGGGATCGAAGCCGTAGAGGGAGAGGTGGAATCCATCCTGTCCGCGTGCCGAGCCGTGGCAGGAGCCGGTATTGCAGCCGGCTGCGGTCAGGACCGGCATCACGTCCAGTTGGAAGGACAGTGGTCTTGGTTTTTCCGAGTCCTTCGTAGTCACCGGCACTTCGGTGCTCAGGCCGCGGTAGTCGATGCGCAGGTTCGTAGCACCGTTCCTTTTCGGAGTCAGCGAGGTGCCGGTCAACTGGGCCAACGAAGGATCCGCAAGCGTCAGCTTCGATTGTGCGGTGATGTCATGGGTCGAGGCATCCGTGAAGCGCGCAATCACGATCATCCGGTGGAAATCGGCGGACGTTTCCAGTGTCACGTTTTTCGGAAACGCTTCGATTGAAGCAATCCGCGGATCCGGCGGAGCATCCCAGCGGGGCAGCGCCGTTTTTGCCTTCGGCGACAGCACCTCGCCCTCCGGCCAGGGTGCGCCCGCCTCGACCCAGCGGTTCAACGCGTCGATTTCGGCGGTGGAAAGGGGCTCGCAGTCTTTTTTCGGCGGCATCCTTTCGTCGTCGTCCGCCGCCAGCCGCACGCGTTTGAGCATTTCCGACTCGGCGGGATTTCCCGGATTCAGCGAAGGTCCGCTTTCTCCTCCTTGGATCATTCCCTCCCGGGTGGTGAAAATCAGGTCGCCTTTCGCCTTCTCCGGCGTGTGACATTCCAAGCAACGGATTTCCAAAACCTCCCGCGCCGTGTCGAACGGAGTGGCCTGTTCATAGGCGATCGCCGCAGTCGGCAGGCATAGAAATAGGGGCCACAAGGATCGCATTGCTTGATTACGTAGGCTCGATTTCATTCATTGCAGGGGTTTTTCGGTGGTTTGAAAAATTCGATTTTCCTGCCATTGCCGGGTTGACAAGCAGGCTCCGGTGCCTAGAGTTCGCGCCCCGAGCCGGATACCGGACGGATTACGAACCTTTATTTGAGGCACACACGCCATGAGCAAACGCACCTATCAGCCATCCAAGCGCACACGGAAAAACCAGTTCGGCTTCCGGGCCCGCATGGCCACCAAGTCCGGCCGCGACATCATCCGCCGCCGTCGCCAAAAAGGCCGCAAGCGCCTTGTTCCCAAGGGCGTTGAGATTCAATACAGCCGTCACACGACGCAGCACGGCTGATACCGCCCTGCGGCGCGCTCCCGGGAGTCCAACGCTTCCCAGCCATGCGACTCCCGCGAACATGCAGCATGACCCAGCGCGCAGACTTCGCGCGGGTCAAGAAAACCGGTCAGGCGAAAGCCGGCCGGTTTGTCATTTTAAGCACGCTGCCTGATCCGGCACTCCAGACGATCCGCACCGGGTTCATCACTACCAAGCGCAGCGGCAAGGCTCATGACCGCAGCCTGCTGCGCCGCCGGTTCCGATCGCTCGTCCAGTCCCACGCCCCCGAATTTGTGGAAATCCGCCGCTATCTCGTCACCATCGCCCGGCCGGGAGCGAGCAAGGCCACCTTCGCCGAACTCGAAGAAGACTGGATCCGTCAGGCCCGGCGGCTCGGACTTTTTCCCCGCCCTCAAAGCAAATCGTGATCTCGCGATTCCTCAGCACCGCGATTCGCCTTCTGATCCTTTTTTACCAACGGATCCTCAATCCAATGCTCAAAGCCGTCTCTGGCCCAGGCATGGGTTGCCGCTACACCCCGAGTTGCTCGAACTATTTCCTCCAAGCGGTGGACGCCCACGGCCCGTTCCTCGGCTCGTGGTATGGAATTTGTCGGATTTTCCGCTGTCATCCGTGGGGGGGCTGCGGTTATGACCCCGTCCCGTCACCCCGGAGTGCGGAAACCGAAATCAAGTCCTGCTCCTGTCACCACAAGACACCTCACCTTTAATTTTCCCAACACGCCTCCATGTACGATCGTAAAACCTGGGTGATCCTCTCCCTCTGCGGCTGTCTGCTCGCCGTCAACCTCTACTACTCCAACAAAGCCCAGGTCGAACAGGCCAGGATCCGCGCCCAGGAGGCAGCCCTTCAGAAATCCATCGAACCGCCACCCGGCGTCCCCACCGTCAGCACGGCGGAACTCACCGTGGAGCCGCCGCCGCCGCCGACCGAGGAGGAAACCGTGGCGCTCGAAAACTCCGACGTGATTTACACCCTCACCAACATCGGTGGTGGCATCAAATACGCCGAGTTCAAAAAGCAGTTCCAAGTCGGCAGCAAAACCCAGCTCGTCCGCGCCAACCGTTTTGGTCCCGGCCCCATCGGTGGGCTGGCCGGCGTTGGCGAGGTCTTGGAAAACATCCCTTATGCTTATAAAGCCGACGAATCCGTCGCCGGGAAAAAAGCCGTCTTCATCGCCAAACTGCCATCCGGGCTGATCGCTAAAAAGTCGTTTTCCCTGTCCGAGGAAAACAAGCCGGGCTCTGCCTTCCTCCTGAATTTCGAACTCAAGCTCGAAAACTCCGCAGCCACCGCCACCAACCTCAGCCAATGGAGTATTTTCCTCGGTGAGGCGTCTCCGACTTATCAAGCGGAAGTCGGCCAGCAGACCGGATTCTTCTGGAGCGAAAACGGCGGCATCAACTTCAAGGACGGCTCCGGCTTCAAGGGCGGCATGTTCAGCTCCGCCAAGTCGATCATGAAGAGCGACAGCGAAAAGCCGGTCACGCTCGCCGGCGTCACCAACCAGTTCTTCGCCACTGCCATCCGCCCGGTCGAGCCGGTCGTTGCCAACGTCTGGGCGAAGTCCAGCCAAGTCAGCCTTGCCACCGGCGGGGCTCCGGTGACCGCCGTGAATGCCGGGCTCCAACTCCCCTCCGTCTCGCTCAAGCCCGGTGAACCGCTCGCCCTCAACTACCTCGTCTTCATCGGTCCCAAGCACAACCCGATGCTCCAGAAAATGGATAGTGCCTGGGGTGCCGGCTGGGGCGACGTGATGCAATACGGCTGGTTCTGGTGGGTCTCCGGCCCGCTCAACTGGCTGCTCAACACCTACCACAGCCTGCTCGACCACGTCGCCAAGAAATGGTCGTGGGGCCTCGCCATCATCCTGCTCACCGTCACCGTCCGCATCCTCATCTGGCCGCTCCACGCGAAGTCCACCCACACCATGAAGCGGATGGCCAAGCTCCAGCCGGAGATGCTCAAAATTAAGGAAAAATATCCGGATGATCCGAACAAGGTCAACACCGAGACCATGGGCCTCTATCGGAAATACGGCATCAACCCGCTCGGCGGCTGTCTTCCGATGCTCATCCAGATTCCGATCTTCTTCGGATTTTACCGGATGCTGCAATACGCCGTCGAGTTGCGTGGCCAGGGCTTCCTCTGGGTCGATGACCTTTCCCAGCCGGACACCCTCACCCATCTCGCCTTCCTGGGTGGCATCCCGCTCAACATCCTGCCGATCGTCATGGCCATTTCCAGCTTCCTGCAAATCAAGATGACGCCCAAGACCGGCGACGCCATGCAGCAGAAGATCATCATGTTCATGCCGTTCATGTTCTTTTTCTTCTGTTACAACTTCGCCTCCGCCCTCGCCCTTTACTGGACCACCCAGAACATCTTCTCCATCGGCCAGACCTGGCTCATGAACAAGGTCCCCGAGCCGGAACTCAAGCCCCGCTCTCCCAGCGAAAAGAAGTCATTCGTCCAACGCATGGCCGAGCGCCAGGCCGAGATGCAAAAGGCCCAGAAACCCAAAAGCCAGGGCGACATGCGCGATGTCACCCCGGATTCCAAAAAGAAGCGTCCCCCGCGGACCGGCGGTTGATCGGGCGTTTGGAATGCCACCGGCGTGGCAATTCATGCCGCCCGGCAGATCCTCTTCGCTTCACGCTTGATCTCGCATGACGGCGGTCGTTTGATTGCCGGAGCCGAAAGGTCCAATTCATGAAACTCGAAACCCTCTGCCTTCACGCCGGTTATTCCTCGGATCCCACCACCCAGGCCTGCGCCGTGCCGATCTATCGCACCGCGTCCTACGTTTTCAAAAGCACCGAGCACGCCGCCAACCTCTTCGCCCTGCGCGAACTCGGGAACATCTACACCCGCTTGATGAACCCCACCCACGACGTGCTCGAGCAGCGCGTCGCAGCACTCGAAGGCGGTGCCGCCGGCCTCGCGATCGCCTCCGGCACCTCGGCGATTTTCTACTCGATCATCAACCTCGCCCAAGCCGGCGACAACATCGTCTCCGCGCAGAATCTCTACGGCGGCACCTACACGCAGTTCAAAAACATCCTGCCCGCGCTTGGCATCGAGGTCCGCTTCGTGGATTCCAACCACCCGGAAAACTTCGCCGCCGCCATCGATGGCAAGACCCGCGCGCTGTTCTGCGAGTCCGTCTCGAACCCGTCGCTGGAAATCTCCGACATCGAGGCCATTTCAAAAATCGCCCACGCCCACGGCCTGCCGCTCATCGTCGATTCCACCTTCTCCACGCCTTATCTCACCAAGCCGATCGAATTTGGCGCGGACATCGTCGTCCACTCGCTCACCAAGTGGCTCAGCGGCCACGGCACCAGCATCGGCGGCATCGTCATCGACTCCGGAAAATTCAACTGGGCCGGCGGCAAGCACCCGCTTTTCGACGAGGCGGATGCTTCCTATCACGGACTCCGCTGGGGCCACGACCTGCCGGCACCGCTTGCCCCGCTCGCCTATATTCTGAAAATGCGCACCGGCCCGCTGCGCAACCTCGGCGCCTGCCTCTCGCCCGACAATGCCTGGCAATCGCTGCAAGGCATTGAAACCCTGCCACTCCGGATGGAGCGGCATTGCGAAAACTCACTCGCCGTCGCCAAGCACCTGCAAGCCCACCCCGCCGTCGAATGGGTCCGCTTCCCCGGCCTGCCCGGTGACAGCCAGGCCGCGCTCAACGACAAATACCTCCGCGGCAAGGGCGGCTCGATGGTCGTCTTCGGCATCAAGGGCGGTGCCCCGGCCGGCACGAAATTCATCGATTCCCTCAAACTCTTCAAACACCTCGCCAACGTCGGCGACGCCAAGTCGCTTGCGATCCACCCGGCGACCACCACCCACTCGCAGCTCAGCCAGGAGCAATTGCTCGCCGCCGGCATCCCGCCGGAACTCATCCGACTTTCCGTCGGCATCGAGCACATCGACGACATCCTCGCCGATCTCGACCAAGCTCTCGCCACCGCCCACTAACACCGCCATGTCCCGCGCCGATATCTTCGCTAAAATCGAAACCGCCACCGACGCTTTGAAAACCAAAGCCGCCTACCCGGACTACGACATGTCG
>JBIHZT010000396.1:0-4386 GCA_044240265.1 Luteolibacter sp.
CGAAACTCGAGGGCACCGACCTCTGGGAAATCTTTTCGCGGAATTTCAAATACGTGAATGGCAAGACGATGACCTCCGTCGGCGAGCTCGTCACCTTCCTCCAGGAAAACAAACAACTCCATGGCTACTGCGATCCCGCACTTTACGACGCCATCGGCAGCCAGCTCGCCGCCGCCGGCCTCATCGTGGAGACCGAATTTCACCGCGACCGCTACGACGACTATCAGTTCGGCATCACCCGCGCCACCGGTGCCATCGCGGAATCCGGCACCGTCATCATCGACGACAACCGCACTTCCAGCCGGCTTGCCGCGCTCTCGCCGTGGGTCCACGTCGCCGTGTTGGAGCGGTCGGAAGTTCTCCGCACCATCCCGGACGCCATCGCCGCCTTCGGCGACAGTCCTAACATCATCTGGTGCACCGGTCCCTCGAAAACAGCCGACGTGGAAGGCATCCTCATCGAAGGCGTGCACGGTCCCGGCGAGCAAATCGCGTTGTTGATGTAACGATTCATGACCACTCTTCCCGCTCCGTCGGCGCCCTCGGCGATCCTCTCCTTCGATTTCGACGGAACGCTCCACCACTCGGCGGGCGAGCCACCGGTGCCGCCCGCATTCTTCGACGTCATCCGGAAACTCCGCGAAGAGCAGGGCGTGGTCTGGGGCATCAACACCGGCCGCTCGATGGCCCACATGGTCGAGGGATTCATCGAAAGCCGTTTCCCCTTCATCCCGGACTGGGTGGTCGCCCGCGAACGGGAAATCTATTTTCCCAACGAGTTCGGACGCTGGCTTCCCCACGCCACCTGGAACCGCCGCTGCGAGAAGGAAATCCACGCTCTCTTCAAACAACTCCGTAAACTGCTGAGCCACATCCGCCACGAAATCGAGGCCCACACCGGCGCGCAGTGGATGGAGATGGAAGGCGAACCCGCCGGCATCATCGCCCAGTCCGAGGGGGAAATGGAATGGATCATCGACCGCATCCAGCCACTCGTCGCCGCCGAGCCGCACCTCGCCTGGCAGCGGAACTCGATTTACCTCCGCTTCGGCCATCGGGATTTCCAAAAAGGCAGCAGTCTGAGCCAGGTCGCCAGCCACTATCAGCTAGCTGCCGCGCACTGCTTCGCCATCGGTGACAGCCACAATGATTTCGAGATGCTCGATCCCGCCCACGCCGGGATGACCGCATGCCCGGCCAACGCGGTGGCCGCGATCAAAGAGAAGATCCGCGCGACCGGCGGCTTGGTCACCCAAGCGTCCCACGGCCACGGATCCATCGAGGCACTCCGGCATTATTTCAAATGACGCGGTGCGAACGGAGGTGTCTTTGATGACTTTATTATTTACAGATCCGTAATGATTTGCAGGTTTCGGGCAGCCTCGCGCCAGCGCTCATGCAGGCAGGGTTCCGGGGGGAAACCGGCCTGCAGCGATAGTCGCTATCCCCGCGTGAGGGGGTATGTATAAGGCGCGGATTTCGGCAACGAATCCGCGCCTATTCATTTGCTTCCGACGTTCTAGCAGAAAATTCGCCCGAGTGCCGGTGGTTTCATCCCGGCTGCGGTATAGAGCATCGGCCGTAGGATTTCCAACAAGCGCCGCGCTGCCAGGCTGTCGCGGCAAAGCGCCCGGATGACATGGACACCATCTGGAAGCGGACCATGTCCGAGATAGACGTCTTCGCTCGTGAGCGCGTCCAGCTCCTCAGCAGGCCAGGTCTTCGCCATCGCCCCGGCGGCATACACCGAGAGATAATGTGCGGCAGGAAATCTGGCTCTGAGGGCTTCCAGACTGTCGCCGCCGGGCTGGAGATCGTAGCGTTCCCGGGCGATGAGTTTTTCCCCGAGTACCAGATCGAGCTCCCAGCGGAGATGCCGGAAAGCGAAAACCTCGCCCATCGCCACCCGGCCAGGCGCGATCCAGTCGAAAAACAACAGACTGGCCGTCGGGTGCAGGTCGATTTCCGTGCGCTGGACATAGCGTGCCCCGGCGTGGGGGATGAACGGCTCGGGAATCCATTCAAGCGACCCGTTCTCCTCCACGCGGAATTTCTGGCAATTCACCGCCGCCGCGCCGGACCGCGTCCGATAGACACGAGATGCGGACGGTGTGCTGAGCACCAGCTTCGCTCCGGGTGCGACGTGGATATTGGATTCCAACCGATCCCCGTCGAAGAATCCCGCTGTCGGATTGACGATGCTCTGTATGAGATGCCCGTGATCGACATGGGTCTTGCTGAGGTGCACCGGCGCGCGGAAACTCTGCTGGGAAATATAAGGCACGCCATCCGCACGGTTCTCGCAGCGAAGATGCAGGTGGCCGTTGAGGGAGGTGCCGGAGACTGGGAGCGTCGAATTCATTCCAGTTAAACAAACAAATACTCATGTTTCAGCCAGGCGATTAGATCATCCTTCCCTTTCTCCGACTTCAAATCCGCAAACAGGAATGGCCTGTTCCCCCGCTGGATCTTCGCATCCCGCGCCATCACCTCAAGGTCCGCTCCGACATAAGGCGCGAGGTCGGTTTTATTGATTAACAGCAAATCACTCGTCCGGATCGCCGGACCACCCTTCCGGGGGATTTTGTCACCTTCCGCCACATCGATGACGTAAATGTAGGCATCCACCAGCTCCGGCGAAAACGTGGCGGATAGATTGTCGCCACCGCTTTCGATGAGGATGAGCTTCAAATCCGGATGGCGGTTCTCCAGATCGATCACCGCCGCCATGTTCATGCTCGTGTCGTCGCGGATGGCGGTGTGCGGGCAGCCACCGGTTTCCACGCCGATGACGCGGTCCGCCGCCAGCACTCCCTCTCGGAGCAGGAACTCGGCGTCCTCGCGGGTGTAAATGTCGTTGGTGATGACGGCGAGCGAGATCTCGTCCTTGAGCCATTGGCTCAGGCGGAGGACGCACATGGTTTTTCCGGAACCCACCGGACCGCCGACACCGAGGCGGAACGGGCGTTGAGCTACGTTAGGAGATGAAGAGTCTGGAATGGGCGCGGGCATGGCGGAGTGAGGCGATTTCAAGGAGTGGATTGAACCAGCCGTCCACCGGCTGGGATAGGGAGTCGTCGATTTTCTCCCCGAGCGCGGCAAGCGTGCGGCGGAGAATCAGCTGGCAGGACGTCTGGCCGATGCGCATGAGCTTCATGGACGCGGCGGTGAGTCCGGCGATGGATTGAAAGGCAAAAGCCCGCGCCGCCTGGCTGACCGGCAAGCCGGAAAGCTCCAGCGCGGCGACTACAAGATGATGACTGCGCGGCGAAAGTTCGCGGTAGCCGAGAACGAGCTCGGCGGGGTCAAGTTGCGCGAGCAGCTCAAGCCGCTGGGAGCCGATTCGGCGGGACGCATCGCGGAGTTCCGCCGGGATGCGCCAGGCGTCGAGCTCGGTATCCAGCACGAGCAGGGCGGAAACATCGCCGTTCACCGCCGCGGCGTGCGCCCGGACGAAAAACGGAATTTCGAAGGTCAGCAGCGCCGGCAGGATTTGTTTTTGCAGAAAATTTTCCAGGTCCGCCGGGGTGAAGACGACTCCCGCCTCCACCAGTTCCTCCAAGCCGAACGAGTGGGCGTAGGTGCCGGACGGATAGGCGGTGTCGTTGGCCTGAAGCAGCCAGAGCCAGGGATCAGGGCGCATGGGCCATCGCTTTCATCGGGGTGAATAAAACTTCGGGCTCCGAGTGGGGCCAGCCTTCCCTTTCAAGAAGCTGGGTCATCGCTTCGTCATGGAGCACCCGGATCGAGTGCTCCAAAATCTGCGCGGGAAGGTGGAGATTGCCGACTTTCCAAGCGACAAGCGCTGCTTCTGCGGGCGATTTCACGGGGATTTCATAAACCGTCTCGGGTAGCTGGCGGACGATGTAGTCATTTCCCGCCTGGTGGAAGATCACGCCGCCATCGGTCAGGCGCGTTTCGAGATCGAAGCCGAACTCGGTGCCGTCCTCCGCGATTCCCCGCCAGCGGCGTTTGAGGAACTGGCGGCGCTCGGCGGACAAGGTCACCTGCCGTTCAGGAGGTAAAACGGAAGATTCGGCGAGCAAACGTTGGATCAGATGCATTTTTCAGCGGATGAATGGGAGCTGCGCCATGGGATGTCATTCATGAGCAGATGTCATGCCGAAACGGATTTCCGACCGAGGCGGCTGGTTTCCCATCCATATCAAAACTTTGTGCCTCCGGCGGGCTTGGCGACCGGTGATCGCCGTTACATTCGTAAGGATCGCTACTGCCATCCGCTTCGAGCGCGTCCCCTGAGGTCAGCGAAGCAGGTTGTCTTCATCGACCGGTTGGAGCAAAAAGCGAGGAGTAAACCAGAGGCCTGGTTTTCAAATAGAACTTGGAATATTTCCGGACGGAATTACTCTAAACAACGTAATGGCT
>JBIHZT010000040.1:0-12380 GCA_044240265.1 Luteolibacter sp.
TCCCGAGATAAATGCCGCCGCTTTCCATGATGACATTGCCGGTGATGGTGCCGTTGTTCACCAGCGTTGCGCCGCTTTTCACGGTGACGCTGGAGGTGATGGAGCTTTCGGTGACGAGTGTGCCGCCCTCCACGACGGTCGGCCCGGTGTAGGTGTTTGGGCCTTCGAGCGTGAACTGGCCGTTGCCCTGTTTGCGCAGACCGCCGCTGCCGGAAATGATGCCATCGAAGGACGAGGAAGCGCTGCCGCTGATGGTGAGGTCGGCCGCGCCGAGATCGACGCGGGAGTCGCTGTTGTCGTTGGCTTCGAGGCCGGCGATGGTTTGGAAGTTGATGCCGGTTAGATCGAGCGTGCCGCCATTGGAAAGCGAGACCGCGGTGGATGCTGGCAGGCGGTTGCCGATGCCGGTGCCGGTGCCGTTCCATTTTTTCGCGAGGTAGGCGTCGATGTCGCTTTGTTGCTGGGTGGTGAGAACTGTGTTGAAAACCATGACTTCGCCGGGCTTGATGCCACCGCAGCGGCTGGTACGGTCGCGACCGATCGTATTGGCGTTCACGTTGGCCGTGGTGGAATTGCTGACGCGGACGAGGTCGGTGGCGGGCGGCATGTTGGTGGTTGTCCCGGGCACCACCGTGCCATTGAGCCTGGTCGTGCCGTTGCGGACGTTGGCGGAGGCGTATTGCGTGCTCCAGATGGGCAGGCCCGCGCCGCCGGAGTGGAAATCGTAGTCGGTGCCGGTGGAACCTAGCAGGAAATTCTCGTTGGTGGTCTTGCCCACCCAGAACAGAGCGCGGATGTCGGCCATGGACGGATTGAACTGCATCCAACCGGTCGTGGTGGCGTTGAACACGAAGGCTCCGAAATCCACCAGCGACTTGGCGGAACCGGCAAGCGTGTTGTCGGTGACCAGCATCGGGCGGTTGGATGCGGTGGCTTGGGAAACATAGGTGCCTTTTCCGTTGGCATCGGTCCACTGGCTGAGCGCGCCAGACGATTCGACGAGCGAGGCGGCGCGGGTGGCGTCGAGCCACATGGACGGCAGATCCGTGACGGCGAGGCGCAACGTGCCGCCGTTGATGGTGGTGGTGCCGCTATAGGTGTTAGGCGCGGCGAGCACCAGCGTGCCACTACCGGTTTTTACGATCGAGCCGGTGTTCAAGATGACCGTCTCCGGACTGACCAGCGTGGTGCCCGCGCCATCGAAGGTGACAATCTGTTTGTTGAGGTTGAAGGCGAGCGAGCCGGTTTGGGCGAAGCGGATGATGGCCCCGGCATCGGCGGTGATGGTCGGTGGCTGGGTGAAGTAGAAATTTCCGGGCGTGCCGGTGAAGGTCACCGTGCCCTGGGTGACCCGCATCGAGCGGAAGCCCTGAGTTCCACCGCTGAAATTCGAGCCAACGGTGACCGAATAGGACAAGGGCAAGCCCGGACTGGTGGCGGCGAACTGCACATGGCGCAATGGACCGGACGCTTCGGTGGCGGCGGTGCCACCCGGAGTTTTGGTCCAGCTGTTCGTGACCCAATCGTAGCTGCCGCCATTGGCCACCGATCCGGCGCTGGTGCCGTTCGGATCGAAATACCACGGGCCGCTGGCGAGGGCGGAGACTTCGGCGGAGTTGACACTGTCGCCGAAGGAGTCGCGGGTGGCGACGACATAGAAATACGTCACGCCGTCGGTGACATTCGTGTCGACGAACGTGGCGGCGGGGGGCGTGCCAATTTCCGTGTAGGGGCCGCCGGAGACCAGGGCGCGGCGCACCGAGTAGGACGTCGCGCCATCGACCGGCGACCAGGCGAGCGTGATTTTCCCGAGCGAGACCGTGGCTGATAGGCCGGTGGGGATCGCAATGTCTTCGAGCGCGGTGATGGTTCCCGCGCCGGCGACGAGGCCGGGGTGGGTGGTGGCGCTGACGATGGTGCCGGCGCGCTGGATCACGCCGTTGATGATGAGGCGTTTCACGGAAGACGCGCCGGCAGGCAGGGTGAGCGTACCGGTGGTGGAGATCGAGACGGTCGCGGAAATCGTAGTGACGTCGGAGAGGTCAAGGCTTCCGCTGTTCGTGAGCGTGCCGGTGCCGGTGAGGGACTGCGTGACCGAGAGCGTGCCGCCGGTGAGCGTGGCGTTGCCGGTCACATCGAGACTGGAGATCGAGGCCGCCGCGCCGTTGAGTGCGAGGCCGGTGCCGTTGGCGAGCAGCACGCGACCGGTGCCGGGCAGGGCCGGGCCACCGGGTTGAAAGGCGAGTTTTCCCGATTCAATGACGGTGTCGCCGGAGTAGGTGAGGTTGGTGGGACGCGACCAATCGGTGCCGCCCTTTTTCACGAAGTTCCCGCTGGCATTGACCGGCGCGGTCAGGATGCCGCCCCACCACTCGATGGAAGAAGTAGTCAAAGTGCCGGTGCCCTTGAGCACGCCGCCGTCCATGATCAGCTTGCCGACGGTTTCGTTGAAGGTGGCGGTGTTGAAGGTGCAGCCGGGTTTGACCATCAGCGGCGCGCTGTCGGGGATCCGGTGGTTCGCTCCGAGCGCGAGTTCGCCGGTGTGGACTTCGACCGGGCCGGTGGTGGTGAGGGCGTTCGTTAGAGTGGTGATTGGCGTGTTGAGGAAATTGGCTTTCACGAAGGCGGCAGCGCCGGAAACCCCGCTTTGCGGCCAGGTGAGGGAAAACTGGACAGACGGCTCCGCGCCCTTGGTGACGGTCGCGCCGCTGCTGGTGAGGGCGATGGTATCGACGCGTCCGTTGTAGGTCACGCGGAGGGTGACGGCGGTGTCGGACTGGCTGACCAGCTCGGTGGTGAGTGCCGGGGTGGTGCCGGTTTTGCGCGGGTGCAGCACGGTGAGGAAATCGCCGAAGCGGTCGGGGCTATTGCGGACGGAAAAGTATTTCAACCATTGGAACGTGAATGGATTGCGCGAGGTGCTGCCATCGCCGAAGCGCGACTCGCCCGTGGTGGTGAACATGCCGGCGACGCTCGGTTCCGTGGCCTGGCTGGCCAGCATGTTGCGCACGGCGTCCGGGTCGGTGCTGGTTGAAATGTTGCGACCGGGAAAGGTCGGCTCTACCAGAGGATCGGACGGCAGGACGAAGTGCACATCCAGGTCCACCCCGCTGGGCGCGTGGCTCACCACCTTGCGTGGTTGCCATTCGAGCGTGGCGTCGCCGGGCACGTGGAAGAACCAATCGGCGAAAGAGCTGGCGGTGGTTTCATCCCAGCACACCAGATAATCGCCTTTCATCATGATCAAATGGCGCCGGGCGAGCGTGCCGTAGCCGGTGCCGCCGGCCGCGTAATCGGCGATGGCGGAGGTGCCGAAGGCGCTGAACGAGCCGCTGGCGGTGTCGGAGGCGGTGCCGCCATTGAAGCGCACGGTGTTGTGGGCCTGGACGGTTTCGTTGTAGGTGGTGCCGCTGACGTAAGGGCCGGAGGTCGAGTCGAGCGCCAACGGCACGCCGAAGGCAAACAGGTCGATCTGCCCCATGTCGGCGTCGCTGTGGACGCCGCCACTGGCACCGCATTTGAACGAGGCGTAAAACTCGTCGGCGCTTCCCGTGCCCGCGCGCAAGGTCGCCATGCCGTAGCGCGGGCTGTAGGTCGAGGTGTTCGGCCGCTGCGGGGCGGTGGGCAGGCGCGGATCTAATAATAATATATTAGTCAGGCTGCCTGCCCCGGCATTCAGCACCTGGCGAGGCTTGCCGTTGCGCACCCACCAATCCTGGAGGCGGGCGGAGAAGTCTGGATCGCGGTCCTTGTAGTAGGGAGCGAAGATCGAGAGGTCGTAGTAGTAATGGCTGCCGCCATTGCTGCTGTAGGTGGAATCGCCCCAGGCCGGCGTGACCATTTTATTGGAAGTGAGCGAGACCGGCGGCGAGGAAAAGCGAATGAACCAGTCCAGAGCCGTGCGCACGGCCTGGTGGTCATACATATCCACGTTCACCCTGCGTTGCGTCACGCGCAGGAATTTCCCGACCAACTCCAGCGACCAGTCGTGGTAACGCGGGCTCTCATTGCCACCGCCATCGGGGAAATAGGTGTCGAGGAATTTCGCCACGTAGGTAACCGAGCGGCTGACCCAAAGCTGTGAGTCGGGATGCTCGGGGAAGTTCAGGCCGGCCAGCCCCATGGCGAGGTAGGTTTCCAGATAGAGGTTGCCGCCCCCGCCATTGTCGATGCCGAGGTAGGGAAACTTCGCGGTGATGTATTCGGCCGCCAGATCCTTGGCTTTCTGCTTCTGGGCCTCGGTGGCATAGCCGAGGCCGACGGCGATATCGTAGCGATACATGTCCCACATCAGGGCGCGGCCCATTTCTGTTGTATAAGTGGAGCGCAGGCCGTTGCCGTCGCCGCTGCCGGGGTAGCGGAAGAAATAGTTGCTGGCGGATTGTTTCTGCGACGCCGAGCCGTAGAGGTAGTTTTGCAGCAGCGTCTCCGGGTTTTGCGGGAAAACTGCAAGGCGGGCGCGGATGTCGGCGTCGTCTTCCGGGCCGTTCAGCAGCATCGGGCGGGTGGCGGACGGAATCGGGGATACATCGTGGCCGAGGCGATCGGTACGGATGCCGGGCAGCGCGAGGTTGTCGTTGAGGCGCTGGACGATGGTGGCGAGCTCGCCGGCGAAGGTGGTGCTGGCCGGATAGATGACCGGTGCCGGCGTGGCGGCGACGAGATTGTTGAGACGCGTCGTGAGCGCCGAGGTCAAGCCATGGGACGGCACGAGGTAATACGTCACGTCCAGAATGCTGCCGGGAGCCGCGTTGAAGAGCCGGATGCCGGGGCGCACCGAGATGGCGGTGGTGGTGTCCGAGTAGTTCACGATCATCTGGTTCGGCGCGGTCATCTGCGTCTTGCCGAAGACGACACCGACGGCGGCGCGGTTCACGGTGTCGTCCTTGTTGTAAACTGCGACGTAGCCGTTGGTGAGCGTGACGTCGGTCTGCGGGTTTTGCGGGATGTTCGATCCCTGATAGTAATAAACTTCCGGACTGCCGTTGGTTCTCAGTTTCTCCGCCAGCGCGTTGAAGTTCGCGACGTGGAACGAGTGCTGGTTTTCAAAATACGGTGCGGTGATATCGAGCGGCGTGCCGTTCACCGTGGCACCGCCGAAGCGGATCACGCGGCGGACTTTCACCGAGCCATCGGCCAGCGGTTCGTAGCGGACGAGGTGGCTGACTTTCGACTGCACCGCAGTTTGAAGATGGGTGCTCCACTGGTCCTGTGCGACGGCATAAACATCCACCATTTGGGTGGTGGCGTTTTTTTCCACCTGCATGAGCGGGGCGATGCGTTGGCTGGAAGTGCCGGCCTGCCAGAGTTGGAAGCGGTCGTCGGTGGCGGCGTTTCCGTCGTCGAGGGCGGTGCCGGCCGTGATGCTCCACTGGGTGTTGTAGGCGGTGAGATTGCTGCCGAAGGGAATGAGCTCCTTGTTGCTTTCGCGACTGGCGCGGATGCGGGCAATCGAGCCGCCGGCACCGAGGCTGAGGTCGAATTGGTGAATACCGCTGGTGTTGCTGGTCAGCCAGAGGTCGCTGGGCAACGGCGCGCCGGGCAGGACGGCGGACGACCAGGTGGTCTGGGCATGGACGAACGGCGAGCTCGCTACGAGCAGCAAGAGGGCTTGAATCGCTAGGATTCTCATTTTGGATTTTTTGAAACAACGGATCGCGCGTTTAGACTAGCGACAGGGTGATGATCCCGCAACGTCTGAATCTTGCAGGTCATTCCATGGATGGAGCCCTTGCCCGGGTCATGGGTTACTGATCTTGATGCGGATGAAGCGGCGGCCGTTAGGACCGACGGGGATGGCGGTGTGGACCGAGTCGCGGGTGGCGTCCAGCGAGGTTGGGGGATCGGAGATGGCAGGCGTCCACGGGGCGGCGAGGGTGTCGGACCACTCGACGGTGAAGCTGGCTTCGCCAGGGGAGGTCTTGCGTCGGGTGTAGGTGTATTGGAGGATGTTTCCGGTTTCCGTTAATAGCGGCTTGAATGTGTCCGGCGTGGTGGCGTTTAGGTGGAGTGCCCATTCGGCGAAGTTGTTGAGACCGTCGTGGTCGGGGTCCTTTGCGGAGCCGGTGATGTTGGTGTCGGTGATTCCGGGCCAGGTGAGCTGCTGCCAATCAGCGAAGAGGGCCGGATCAATGGTGACGGAGACCGCAGTCACGACGAGGGTGCGCGAGACGGTGCCGTTAGCATTGGAGGAAAGCAGGCGCAGCGTGTAGCTGCCGGGCTGGCTGAAGGTGACGGTGGTGGCCGGGTTGTTTGGGTCGGCGAAGCTGGCGTTGCCGGGGCCGGAGACGAGCGACCAGGTGGTGGCGGTGGCTCCGGCGGCGGTGCCTGCCAGGTTCGCGGGTGAGCCGGTGGCGGCGGCGGGTGCGGAACCGGTGGTGATGACAGGCGCGGGGTTGGCCGTGAAGCTGAGCGTCAGACGCGGGCGATAGCTGGTGGTGGCGTGGTCGTCGGAGGCGAAGCGGGCGAAGACGCTACTGCCAGCCACGGTGTCGCTGGTCATGGTGAGCATGAAGCGCAGTGGGCGGGCTCCGGAGAGGGCGTCGTTGGCTTCGGTGACGAAGGCGGGATCAAGGGTGAAACCGAGTTGAGTGCCAACAGCTGAGGTGGCGGTGTCGAAGCCGGCGAGGCTGCCGATGATGGTGGCGGAGAAATCGGTGCCGCTTTGGCCGCCGAGGACTCCCCATAGGTTGGCGGTGGTGGGGCCGGTGCGCGAGTTCCAGTCGGCTCCGGTGTTTGCGCCGTTGGCGGACGTGGAGCCGTCGCCGCTGCCTTCGGTGAAGTCCTTGAGCAGCGGACGAAGTTGCAGGGCGTTGATGGTGCCGCTACCGGTGGAGGCGGTCCAGAGGTCGAAGGCGGCGCTGGTGACGGTGGCGTTGGCGGGGACGCTGGAGAGATCGAAGGCGAGGAGGCCGCGCATGCCGGTGTTGCTGTTGCGGCCGATGAGGAGTTGGTCGCGGGTGCCGGAGTTCCAGGTGGCGGTATCGCCGCGGATGAAGGTGGCGGCGTGGGAGTAGCCGTTTTCGCCCTGGCGGAATGTCATCGTAGCGGGGGCGGCGACGAAGACGGTGCGGGTGGCGGATGCGGTGGTGGTGCCGAGCGTGGCGGCGGCTTGGAGGACGTAGGTGCCTGCCGTGTCGAAGGTGACGGTGGTGCTGGCGCTGGTGGAGTTGGCGAAGGTGGTTGTGCCGGGGCCGGAGAGTTTCGACCATGCCCACGAGAGCGGGGCGGTGGCGCTGCTTTGCTGGATGGCGGCGGTGAGATGAAGCTTGTCGGCGAGGGCGGCGACGGTGACGGGCTCGGCGGCGGGGCTGGTGATGACCACGTCCGGCGCGGTGATTTGTAGCGGGTTCGTCGAGGCGTTGAACTCATCGAGGTTGGTGCGGCCGTCGCCATCGGGGTCGGCGTTGTCGGCGGCGTTGCCGGTGTTGGCGATGATGCTGAAGTATTGGAAGCGGAAGGCTTCGATGGGCGTCATCGCGGCGAGTGTTAGAACTACATCGTTGCCATCGCCGCCGCTGTAGTTGATCTGCCAGACATAGTTCGGGGCCTGGGCGAAGGTCGAGTTTTGCGGGAGTCCGCTGAAGGTGCCGGAAACCGCGCCGGGGCTGGTTTTCTGGATCAGGGTGAAACTGCTGCCGGGAGTGAGGCCGGGGTCGGAAACGATTTCGAGCGTCCCGGCGAGGGTGACGTTGGCGGCGGCGGTGAGTTGGTCGTATTGGGTGCCGGGGGTGCTGCCGTTGATGCGGGCGCGGAGTTTCGCGCCGGAGTTGAGGGCAAGGTTGCCGCCGACCGAGGGCGATCCGAGCGGGGTGAGGATGCCGCCGGTGGCGGTGAGCGGACCGGCGAGCGTGCCTGTGAGGGCGAGGGTGCCGGAGCTGAGGGTCGTGAGGCCGCTGTGGGTGTTGGTGCCGCGGATTTCCCAGGTGCCGCTGCCGTTTTTGGTGAGACTGACGACATTCGTGCCGTTGTCGGCGATGCCGCCGCTGGTGATGCCGTTGGCGCTGCCGCCGAGGAAGAGGGTGCGGGCTCCGGCGGTGGGCGAGGTGGTGATGGCTCCGGTGAGGTTGAGCGTGCCGCCATCGCTGAGGATCTGGGTGTTGCCCGCGCCGGTGGTGAGGAGGAATTGGCCGGCGAGGGTGTTGTTTCCAGCGACGTTGCGGAGGGCACCGCTGGACTGGGCACCGCTGGTTTGGAAACGGGTGGTGGTGGGCAGGCTGATGTCGCCGCCCGCGCCATCGAGTTCGATCCGGGCGGTGCCGCTGGTGCAGAAGACGTCCTTGGTCGCGCCGCCGAGGGCGGAGGCCTGGGAAATGCGGAGCACGCCGGCGCTGGCGGTGATGTTGCCGGTGAAGGTGTTGGCGGCGGCGAGGTCGAGGGTGCCCGCGCCGAGCTTGGTGAAGGTGCCGCTGGTCTGGTCGAGCGGGAGGTTCACGGCGAAGACGTGAGCGGCGTCGGCGATGTCGATGCCGACGTTCTTGGTGGCGGTGAAGGTGACGGGGCGGCCGAGGTCGGAGAGGTTGGCCAGGGCGGTGCCGGTGACGCGGAGGTTGCCGCCGTTGAAGACCAGCGGCGCGGCGGGGTCGCCGAGCTGGGTGGTGGCGGAAACGGCGAGCGTGCCGCTGTTTAGGGTGGTCGGGCCGGTGTAGCTGTTAGTCTGATTGAGGATCAGCGTGCCGGAGCCGTTTTTGGTGAGGCCGCCGGAGCCGTAGTCGAGCGGGAGATCGACGGTGACGCTGTGGGTGGAGGTCGAGATGTCGAGGGTGACGGTCTTGTCCGCGGTGAAATTGACCATGCGGTTCAGGGCCCTGAGAGAGTTGAGAGTGGTGCCGAGGATTTGCAGCGTGCCGCCGTCGAGGGTGAGCGGGGCGGTGGTCGCGCCGAGGTTGTCGGCGGTGGTGATGGCGGTGACGCCGGCGGAGAGGATGGTGGGTCCGGTTTGACTGTTCGTTCCGCCGAGGATCACGCGGCTGTTGGTGCCGATGCGGGTGATGCCGCCGCTGCCGGTGATGGGGCCGTTGAATGCGAAGTTGCCGGTGTTCGCGCCGTCGATGGTGAGGTCGGCGGTGAGGTCGATCGCGTTGGCGACGGTGTAGGTGAGGTTGGAGGAAAAGGCGTTGAGGCGGAGCAGCGGCTGGACGTCGCCGTTGGCATGGAAGCGCAGGGCTCCGCCGGTGGGATTGACGTTGATGGTGCCGCTGCCGGAACCGGCGAGGCCCAGGTTGTTGAGCGAGAAGGTGCCGGCGTTGTCGTTGGTGGGCGTGATGGTGCCGGCGGTCAGGGTGGTGAGATCGCTGAGGAATTCGAGTTTGGTGGCGGGATTCGACGGCGGGGCGAGGCCGAGGTTCCAGTTGGTGGGGGTGGACCAGTTGCCGGAGAGCGCTTGGTGCCAGACGTAGGCGGGCAGCGAGGTGGCGTCGGTGGGGAGGGTGATGTTTGTGAACTCGACGAGATTGTTGACGCCGTCGTTGTCGGGATCGGCGTTGTCGGCGGCGTTGCCGGTGTTGGTGGTGATGCCGAAGTGGGTGAAGCGCCATTGTTCGACGGGCGAGAGCGGCGTCCAAGTGAGGTTGATGCCGGTGGCGGTTTGTTGGATGGCGAAGCTGCCATAGCCGCTGGCCGGGTGGGCGGCGGAATCGGTGGTGACGGTGCCGAGGGTGAACGTGCCGGAGCGCGACAGGGCGGTTAGGACGGGCCAGGTGCGGGGCGAGGACCAGAAGGAGTTGGCGAAATCGGCGGTGCCAGCGGTTGGGTTGAGGATGAGATCGACGACCGCGCCGGTGCCGATGGTGGCGGCGGGGGCGCTGACCTCGCCGAAGCCGGAGGTGGCGGAGTTTTCCGATAGACTCCATTTCATGCGGGCGCTGGCTCCGAAGGCGAGGGAGCCGCCGAAGTTGAGCGTGCCGGGAGTGAGGCCGAGGTTGCCGTTGACGGTGGTGTTCGGCGTGACGGTGCCGGAGCCGCCGAAGGTGGCGCTGGTGGCGACGGTGACGTTTCCGCCTGCGGCGATGGTCGCGTTTTGGAGGAGCAGGGTGCCGGCGTTGATACTGGTGGTGCCGGTGTAGCTGTTCGCGCCGCCGAGGGTCCAGAGGCCGTTGCCGGATTTGGCGAGGCTGGTTTTGTTCGTGGTGCTGTTGTCCACGATGGCTCCGGCGAGCAGACCTTCGGAAGTGCCGGTGAGGGTGAGCGTTTTGCTGCCCGCACCGGTGGCGGTTAGAGCGCTGAGGAAGCTGAGTTTGCCGCTGCCGTTCTGTTCGAGGGTCGCGCCGCCGCTGGTGCCGGTGAGGTTCAGCACGCGGTCGGTCCTGGTGGAGGGGCCGATGAAGCGAAGGGTGGCGGCGGTGCCGGAGGTTCCGAGGTTGATGGTGCCGTTGGCGATGGTGGTGGGAACGCCGAGGCTGGATGCGTTGAGCGCGACTTCCTCGTCGCCGGGTTCGCCGGTGATGCTGCTGATACTGTCGATTTCGAGGATGCCGCCGTTGATCAGGGTCTGGCCGGTGTAGGTGTTGTCGCCGAGCAGCGAGACGACGCCGCTGCCGGAGCTGCTGCGGGTGACGCGCGAGCTGCCGTCGATCGCGCCGGTGACGACGGTGTTGCCGTCGCCTTGGAAGACGAGCTGGTCGCTGCTGCCGTTGTCCTGGTTGATCTCGCCGCTGAGCGTGAGCGTGCCGGCGTTGTCATCGCTGGAGATGCGGGTGACGCCGCCGTCGGCAACGGCGGTGATTTCGCCGGCCCAGGTGTTGTTGCCGGAAACATTGCGCAGCACGCCGCCGGTGCCGCTGCCCTGGCCGTTGAGGGTGGCGCGGTGGCCGTTGAGGGTGATGTTGTTCTGGAGTTCGAGCGACGCGCCGTTGGCGACGGTGACGTTGGAGGAACCGAGGGCGTCGGAATGGCGGAGATTGAGGACGCCGACGCTGACGGTGGTGGGACCGGTGTTCGAGTTGGCTCCGGATAGAACGAGAGTGCCCGCGCCGGTCTTGGTGACGCCGCCGTTGCCGTTGATCACGCCGCTGACGGTGGTGGTGTTGGACGGGATGTTGAAGGTGGTGGCGGCGTCGAGCGTGAGGATGCCGCCGAGGGTGTGGGCGACGTTGGCGGTGCTGGTGACGGCGGGGGCGCTGCCGGCGAGGAAGAGGGCGTCGCCGGTGAGGCTGACCGCGCCGTTAGTGAGGTTGAGCTTGTTAGCGAGCAGCAGGCCGAGGTTGTTGCTGGAGGAGATCGAGCCGGCGTTATTGAAGACGATGGTTGTCCCGAAGGCGGAGATTGGTTGTTGGGGTGACCAGGTGGCGGCGCTCCAATTGCCGGCGCTGGCAGTGGTGAAGACGGTGGGCGTGACGGCGGGGACGATGGTGATCTGGGCGGAGTTCGCGCTTTCGATGCTGCCGTTGAGGGCGGTGACGACGTAGAAATAGGTCGTGCCGTTGATGAGGGCGGAGTCGGTAAAGTTCGGCGCTAGCAGAGAGCTGACAACGTTGCTATATGGGCCGCCGCTGGTGGTGGCGCGTTTGACGCGGTAGTGGGTGGCTCCGGCGACGGCGTTCCAGGTGAGGATGGCGCTGGTGCTGGCGGGAGTGCCGGCGAGGCCGGTGGGCGCGGCGATGGATGCGGAGGGGGTGGCGGTGGCGACGTAGGAGGGATTGCTTTCGTAAGAGGCGTTGAGTGCGCTGACTTGATAGAAATACGCGGTGCCGTTGAGGGCGGTGGCGTCGTTGTAGGTGGTGCTTGTGAGGCCGCTGGCGAGTGGGGTGAAGGGACCACCCGAGGTGGTGGCGCGCTTCACGGTGTAGCTGGTGGCTCCGGCGACGGCGCTCCAGGAGAGGGCGACGCTGTTGTTGCCGGCTGTGGCGGTTAGGGTGGCGGGCGCAGTGAGGGTGGAGACGGCGAGTTCGGCGGAGTTCGCGCTTTCGCCGCCGGCGTTCGAGGCACTGAGGACATAGTAATGCGTCGTGCCGGCCGTGGCGGTGGGATCAGTGGCGGTGGTGCCGAGGATGCCCGTCAGGATCGTGGTGTAGGGGCCGCCGGGGGTGCTGGCGCGTTTGAGTTGGTAGCTGGTGGCGCCGGGCGTGGCGTTCCAGGAGAGGCTGACGAGGCCGGCGACCGGAGTGGCTGTTAGTCCGCCGGGCGCGGCGCTGTCGGTGATGAAGCTGGAGGAGGCCGCGGCCCAGGTGCTGCCGGTGGCGTTGCTGGCGAAGGCGCGGAAGTAGCGGACGCTGCCGTTGGCCAGACCGCTGATCGCGCCGCCGAAGTTGCCGACGGGGCGGGTGCCGAGGTTGAGGCTGCCGGCCCAGTTGGCGGGATTGGTGCCGCCGTCGGTGAAACCGTGATAGATGGTGACGTTGGTGGTGGAGCCGCCGATTGAGATCAGGTTGCCGTTGAGGGTA
>JBIHZT010000459.1:0-3691 GCA_044240265.1 Luteolibacter sp.
TTCGACGTTCTTGTATTTCAACTGCATACCGCCGGAGTTTTGACGAGCCGCGTTGTGTCGTTTTCCAGAATGAGGCGGGTGCAGATATTGCACGTTCCGGTGATTTTTTCTATTTTTGCTATTGATGTCGGCAGTTTCCCGGTTGGTCGTCTGGGCGGTCTTGTATAATTCTTTTAAAAAGTGGATTTCCTCTCGAATATCTTGTGGGACTCTTTTGACTTTGGAATCCCGTTTGAAAGGGCTTCCACCATCGGAATTACGGATAGCAGGCATGTATGAATTCTGGTCCTCGGTGCCCTGGTCTTTCTCTATCAGTATTCGACAAGGTTTCATTATTCTGAATCCGCCAGTCTATCACCAAATCGACCTTGGGAGGCGGCAAGCCGCGGGAATGGCTCTTGTAGCCGGACCCTGCCGGCATGCGAATGTTCAAATCGGCTGTCTCTGATATGAATATAAAGCATGAATCCCAGCTATCGGCGCTGGCTGAATCTGGCCTGGTTCGTGTCTCGAATAGTTGGATGGAGTCGCGCCTGTTCGGGATCCCCGTCGTTTCCTTCTGGCCACTGCAAATCAGCGGCTGGGGGTTGGCCCTGATGTTTCCCCTGTTCATCTGGCTGAGCGGCACCGCCACGGAGCCGAACCTCCTCTGGCTTACTTTTTCCCGCCCTTTCAGCGGGTTGATGGTGACGGCCTCCTTGCGCCCGTTCTGCTCCAGGATCTTTCACCGGGGCGCGGGTCCCTATCTGCTGATTCCCGCGATCCTCGTCGCGGCGGTCGCGATCGGTTGGACTGAGTTGAACGTGGCTTGCTGGCTGTTGCGAATCAACGGCTTGCCGGATCTTCCCGGTCACATTTGGGTGGGGATTTTGGTGCATCGGTCTTTGACCTTGCTGGTCTGGCTGCTGCTCTACTTCGGCATCAAATCGTTCGTGTCCCATTCCGAGATCGAGCGGGAGTTCCAACGGTCCGAGATCAGGCTGCTGCGCTCGCAAGTGAATCCTCACTTTCTCTTCAACGCCCTGACCACGATCATGGCCGTGCGCAAGGATGAGCAGCAGGTTGCCTTGATCACCCAGTCGTTGGCGGACTACCTGCGCTTTTCACTTTCCCAGCAGGAAGAGGACCGGCTCAGTCACCCGCTGGAGGAGGAGCTCGAAGCCTTGGAAAACTACCTCCAGGTTGAAAAAATCCGTTTCCAGAAAAATTTCGAGAGCCGCATCGAAGCCACCCCTGAGGCGCGCGCGGCGGGAGTGCCCCCGGCCCTCGTTCAGCCACTGTTGGAAAACGCGATCAAGTATGGCCAGCAGACGAGCCCGCTGCCGCTGCGCGTCGCGATCACCGCCCGGGTGGCGGAGGGCAAACTGCACCTCACCGTGGAAAATACCGGCCGCTGGGTCGAGCCGGGCCTCACGCGCTCCCCCGGCATCGGCATCGCGAATCTCAGAAAGCGCCTCCATCTGCTTTATGGTGATCGGGCGCAGGTCTCCTTTGATTTCGCGGGGGCGGCCGTGAAGGCCCAGGTTTTCCTCCCCATCCAGTCTCCGGCATGAACCCAAGCACCGCGCCATCGCCACTAAAACCGATCCGGGCCATTCTCGTCGATGACGAGCCGTTGCTGCGCGAGCACCTCCGCGAGCGCTTGGAAGCCCATCCGGAAATCGATCTCGTCGGCGAGGCCCACGGGGTGGATTCCGCCGCGGAGCTGGTGGCGGCCGAGAAACCCGACGTGATTTTCCTCGATGTGCGGATGCCGCCGGAAACGGGCTTCGATTTGCTGCCGCGGCTGGAGGGGCTCGTGCCGCGCCCGGTCGTGGTTTTTGTGACCGCCTACGATCGCTATGCGCTGAAGGCGTTCGACGCCAACGCCTTCGATTATTTGACCAAACCGGTGCACCCTGCCCGCCTGGCCAAGACCATTTCCCGGCTCAAGCAGGCGATGGCCGGCCAGCGCCTCATCGCCAACCTGGGCGATCCTGCGGCTTCTTCGGACGCCAAGGGGGCGGGCGACTCGCTGGACGCCATGGATCTGATCCCCCTGCAAGATGGGGCTTACATCCGGATGGTGGAGGTCGGGCAGATCGCCGCGGCGGAAATCCAGGGCGACTACACCCGCATCTTCGCCGCCGGGGGAAGGGCGGTCATGATCAAAAGCACGCTGTCGCTGTGGGAGAACAAGCTGCCGCCGTCGCTGTTCTGCAAGATCAGCCGCCGTTTGCTGATCAACCGTAAGCAGGTCAACCGGATCGCTCCGGTGAACCGCGAAAACACTCAGGTCTTCCTCAACGGCATCGAGGAATCGCTGCTTTTGAGCCGGATCGAAATTCGGCGGCTTAAGGGAGTTTTGTAAGTTCCGGAGGATTTCTGAGGCGGAAGTCCCTTGAGGTGACTTGTTCGGCGGTCGTTTTGACCGGTTCGGCGATAATGAATCGATAGGTCGTGGCCATGTCGTATTGAGACCGGGTCTCGGGGGGCAGAGTTGTTATTTGCTGCCGGGGCATCCCTGCCATGAGCTTTCTTCTGAATTTGCTGAAATCGAAAGGTGCCGCCGTTCTGCACGGCTGTGCCTTGCCGGTTCTGTTTGGCGTTCTCTGCCTGTTGGCCTCCGGTGTGGCCGGCGCTTTTCCGCCCGCCCCCTTCTACACGCTTTACGGCATGGTTCGCGACCAGGTGGGCCAGACCGTCACGGCGGAAGGCGCGGAAATCATCCTGCTCAAGGACGGGGTGGAGATCGGCCGGGCGCCGGTGGGCTCCGGCCGCGTCGACCAAAGCTACGAACTGAACATCCGCATCGACCAGAACCGCAGCGGCACCGCGTTTTACAGCGACAAGGCGGTGGCGGCGCAGGGCTTGTTCAGTCTGGTGGTCGCGATGAACGGCGAGCGCTATTACCCCATCGAGGTCGCCGGCACGCTCAAAGCCGGCAAAGGCGGTGAGCGCGTGCGGCTGGATCTGACCCTCGGCGAGGACAAGGATGGCGACGGGCTGCCGGATACCTGGGAGGCGTGGCAGCTCTATCAAGCGGGTCTCTATCCTGATGAAAACGGCGAGTGGGACCTCAGCTTGATCGGCCCCGACGGCGACTTCGACCAGGACGGCCAGAGCAACCTGCTCGAATACATCGCGGGCACCTTCGCGGGCGACGCGACCGAGACCTTCGGGCTGACGATCAAGGAGAAACTGCCGGACAGCGTGCGCCTCGAGTTCTACGGCATCACGGGCAAGGTTTACACCATCGAGAGCACGCTCGACATGAAGACGTGGACACGGGTGCCATTCGCTGTCGGAAGCCCTGTGCAGGCGAACCCGGCCTATCAGGCTGCCAGTGTGGGCGTTCTTTCCGCCTTCGCCATTCCTCGCTCCGACACCCAGGAGTTTTACCGCCTGTCCGTCCGATGAAAAAACTCTTCTTTGCACTCAGCCCGCTGCTCTTGTGCGTGACCGCCCACGCGCAGTGGAAGACCGAGACCTACACGCTCAAGGGCGGTTGGAATGCGATCTATCTCCACGGGGACGCCAGCTACGACACCATCGACAATCTGCTGCCGAACTCCGGCACGACCGCCAATATCACCGAGGTTTGGAGCTGGAACCCCAATCCCGACCAGGTGCAGTTCACCGATTCCCAGATGCTTCCCTCCGCCGGCACCTCCGAGTGGAGTGTGTGGAAACGCGGGGTCGCGGCGGAGAC
>JBIHZT010000036.1:0-12709 GCA_044240265.1 Luteolibacter sp.
GCACGCCGCCTTTCACCGATGTCGTGCCCGAATGGGTGTTGCGTCCGGAAAGCGTCAGGGTTCCCTTGCTGTCCTTGATCAAGGTGCCCGCACCGCTGATGATTTGAGTGTCGGAGAGAGCGTGGTTATCGCCGCGATGGAACGTCAGCGTGGCCCCGCTGGCGATGGTGAGCGGGCCGGAACCGAGGGTTCCCGATGGACCGCCGTTGCCGATTTGCAGCGTGCCGCCATCGACCTTGGTCATGCCGCTGTAGTCATTCGCTGCGGTGAGAATCAGCGTGCCGGGGCCGGATTTGGTGAGGCCCGAGGTGCCGGCGATGACGGCGCTGCTTGTCACCGACTTCGTGCCGCCCAGCGCGTTCACCGTGATGGTCGGCGTCGTGCCGGCCAAGGTCAGGATATTTCCCGTCAGAGTCCAGCCAGCGGCCGACGAAATTTCCTGATCGCCGAAAACCAGATTGCCAATCGTCCGCGCCGATTCCAGTTGGACCGTGGTGTCCGCGGTAATATCCAGCGTGTTGAAATCTGCCGTGACGCCGCTGCCGGTGCCCACGGAATTGACGAGCCAGTTTCCCGCTTTACCCCATTCACCACCGGCCGTATTCGACCACGTGGCCGCGACGGCGATGGCATCGACATCGGCCACGGTGGTTCCGATGAGCAAGTTATCAAAACTTTGATTGATATTGGCATCGAAGGAACTGCCCATGATGCGAATGGAATCCACGCCATCGAGGTCGCGACCGGTCGCCGTGGTCATCGGCGCACCGCTCACATCGACGGGCGAACCGACAGGCCCCACCCACAGCTCAACGGAGCTGGTCTCCCCTGCCCCCAGCGTGATTTTGGCCACGCCGGTTTTCGTGCCGCCATGATTCGGTTCCGTCGTCGCGGAACCGCCATTCATGCTCCATACTCCTGTGTCCCAGACATCACCGATGAGGTGCCTTTCCGTTCCTCCTTCAAAAAACGTGAGTCCGCCGAATTGAGCTTGAGGATGCGGGTTGGCGGCGAAGCCCCAGTCGAAGGACACCCAGAGTGTTCCGGAAGAGGCGAAAGGAGTCGCGAGGCTTCGCGTGGAAGCACTGTTACCTGTCGAAATCCCACCGGCAATATTGGCGGAGGAAGTCCACGCGCCGCTGAAACCCGCGCCGCCGCTTTGCCCGTTCAGACCGCCGTCGGCATAAGTGAAATCTTCCGAGACGAGCACTTCAGCTTTTGACAGAGCGGCGGATCCGAGGAGCGATGCGCATATGAGGGCTGCTCCGGAAGCGAGCGCACTCCGCAGATGATGGATTTTTACCTTCATGGTTGAAACCGACGGGATTGGAAGATCAAACAATACTTAAGGTGGTGTAGGACCAATGGAAACCTTCAGACGTCCGAAAGTTCGGGGATTGGTGCCTTCGGGCACGGTGATGGTGATCGTATCGGTGCCGGCTTGCGGGGTGTCGGGTTGGATGGCGACGATGCCGCCCGCGACGATGGGCACGTCGGTCCAACCTGATAGATTCGTACCGTATTGGAAGACCTGGTTTGTGTCCGCCGTGGTGGCGCGGATGCGGCGGAAGGTGAAGACGAGGTTGCCGCCCAGGGTGGTGGCGGTGGGTAGGATGCCGCTGGAAGCGGCTTTGGGGTTGCCGCCGAGCACGTATTCCAGAAGATTTTCAATGCCGTCGTTGTCATCGTCGCCGTTTGTTCCGCCGGTGAGGTTGTAGCCGAACTGACCGCTCCATGCGGTGTAGCTTCCGGAGGCCGACACGTCATTCACGGTGAGCGTGCCGCTGCCGGTGATGAAGGTTGAATTGCCGGATGAATAGACATTCGGCGGCATACGCGTTCCACCGAGCCAAAGCTGGTTGACCGTATCCGTGCCGGTGTAGTTCAGGTTGAGTTTGGCCCCGCTGGCAACGAGCACATTGGCGGTGTTTGCCAGACCGGTTGGCGAGCTGCCGTTGCCGAGGCTGAGGATGCCGCCGTTGACGGTGGTGTCGCCGGTGTAGGTGTTGGTATTGGTGAGCGACCAGGTTCCGGCGCCGGATTTGGTGAGGCCGCCATTGCCGGGAATGACTTTGCTGATCAAGCCGTTGCCGGTGCCGGTGAGGTTGAGCATGCCACCTGAGTTGCTGGCAATGCCGTAGTTGGTGTTGCTGAAGCGGACGTCGAGATTGATGTTCCAGCGCTGGTTTAAAGGAGCGTCTGATTGCAGCGTGGCCCCGAGTGCGCCGATGGTGAAACCCTGGCCTTCGGCGGTGCCGTTGGAATTGCCGGTGAAACGAATCGTTCCTCCATTGATGACCAGATTTCCGACGCTGTAATCCAATTGACCGAGGCAACCATTTCCGTCCCATTGATCGACTTCGAGCATGGTGGCGCTGTTGACGCTGACGGTTTTGCTGCCCCAGCCGAGATTGGAGTAGAGTTTGCCGCCACCGATGAGCGACAGCGTGCCTTCGTTGAGGGTCGTGTAGCCGGTATTTGTGGAGGTGGCGCTGGTGAGTTTGAGCGTGCCGGGTCCGGCTTTGACCAGGCTTGCGGTGCCTGTAATCGCGCTGTTGATGGTGGTGGTGCCGGTGGGCGTGGTGATGAGGGCAGGGGGGCCGGTCAAATTCAGCGCATTCGAATTCACAATATAGCCCGTGGTTTGGAAGGTCAGGCGGTTCACGTTGATATTCGCTGCGAGTGTCACCGTTCCTGCCGTGCCGCCAAAGATGGCGGCGTAGTCCGTGCCGCCGAAATCGAGCCATTTGGTGGCGGCACTGCCGTCATACCAGTTCGTCGAGTTATTGATATTCCAAGTTCCATTGCCACCGCCGCCGCTGGCGCCCCAGCGCAGAGCGGGCGTTGAGCTGCCTTTGTAGATGCGGAAGGCATCCACATCCGCCCAAGAGCCATGGCGTTTCAAGCCTTTCAGGGTTTGCAAGCCATTGCTCAGGGTTTGGCTGTTGATGCTGCTGTAAATGAGGGCTTGGTCTTGTTCAAAATTCGAGGATTGCGGCACCGCCAATTCAAAGCTGCTGTTGAGATTGTATCGGACGTTTCCGCCGCCGAGACCCTTGGAGCCGATGACATCGATGCCATTGCCCTCGAAGTTGAGAACCACCGTGTCTTCGTTGGTGCTCGTTTCACGGACCTCGCCGCCGATGGCTCCCGGCAATGACACACTGCCCCAATTGCCTGTGTAGCTGAGCGATGGGTCGTTGCTGTTGATCCACTCGGTGACCCTGAAGGCATCCACGGTGAGGTAAGTGCCGCCGGTTTTCACCACTTTGAGCGTGTGCGCTCCGCGTGTTAGGCCGGACTTGCTGAATACCGTCCGGCGGTAGGCGGTGCTCGCGGAGTAGAGATCGATGCTGCCTTGGGAAACACCGTCGATATAAACCTCCGCGGTGCCGCGATTGTCCGAGCAGGTGCCGATCAAATCGATGTCCGTGCCATTGAATACGAAATCCAGATAATTGCCATTCGTGGAGGTTTCGTGAACATCCTGGCCGTATTCAGTGGTGGCACGGCCGCTGCCATACGTCCAAGCTCCCGTGTAGGTGGCATTGGGATCGTTGTTATTGATCAGTCCACGTTCGCCGGGCGAGGCGACGTCCATGACGATCACGGTGTTGAGCGTTTCCCAGTTGTCCTGGTTTGAAATGGTCAGCGACATGCCACGGGTGTTGCGGGTGATCGTGACGGCGCGATTAGGACTTTTCATCAGGCGGGCGTTGGTGAACACCTTGCCATCGGCTGGCAGTGGCAGGTTGAGTGTCCTGGTTCCTGGCGGGTTGAGGACGTGGATGTATTCCTTTTCCACGGGATCGTCCGTCGAGCGCGTGGCGACGATGCCTTGGGGCAGATCGCCAATGTACGTATAGGGCTCGGTGAGCCAGGACGTGCTGGGATAGGTGTTTTTGATGGATGCGGCGACGGGGGCGATGTAAGCGGCCGCGCCTTGCATGGCTTCAAGCACGCCCTTTTCCCAGCGACCGACAAAGGTCTGGGAACCAATTGGCCATTTGCCATCGCCAGAATAAGGCCCAGCACCCCAGATCCAACCACCGCCCGAGGTGCAGGATCCAGCGCCGAGCACGGCCGTGCGGAAAATCCCTTCTGCCGAGCGCCCAGCGGTGGTCCCGCTAGGCAACGGAACCTTTGCGACGCTGGCGGACCACTGCGGACCGACGAGCTGGGTGCTTGGCACCGGGGTTGTCTCGCTCACCCATGGGTTGGCATCGAGATCTGCCCCGGGCGGCGTTTCCCGATGCGTCATATCGGTCGTATAGATGGCGCAACTCGACCAAGCCCCCCAGTTGTGCATCAGGACCAGTTCCGGGTTGCGACGGCGAATCGTATCCGAGAGTCGGTCGTAATTCACATATTCATCCTGGTTTCCCTGCCAGAAGTTTTCATCCACGAAAAGTCCGTCGATTCGGTCGCCATAACGATCCACCAGCTCGGCATAGACGTCGTTGATCAGGTTGTCGTTCCACTCTAAATCCGCGTATTGATTCGGGTAAGTGCCAAGGTATTTGATGGGCTGATACGGGTGTGTGTAAAGCAGGACGCGGATGCCCTTGGCGCGCACGGCGGTGATCATGTCGCCGACCATGTCGCGTGTGGGTGTGCGGCCTGAATGGTATTTGTTCATCGCGCTGCTCGGAAATAGCGGGAAGAAGTTCGCTTGCCAGGCGGTGAAGATGACGTATTCCACGCCCATCGCTGCCATATCGTCGGCGAAGCCCGGGGCGTCGAAGCTATTTGCGGTGTCGTCGATGCTGGTGGGCCTGCTGCCGTCGGGCCTCATGGGACCATTGGTGCCATCCCAGACGTAGTGGACGAAAAAGCCGTGTTTCATGGATTTCCAGCGTTCCATGTTGGAAATCCCAGTATTCGCAACCGTCACCACGCCGGAGCCGCTGAAGGCCGGGGATTCGAAATCCGCCAAGCCTGCTGCCACGCTGCCGGGAGCACCCCAGCGGCCGGGGGCGAGCTTTACGTTATCGACGTAAAGTTTGCTGATGGAGGCGGTGGGCAGTTTCACCACTGCCAGTTTCGCGGTGTTGATTCGGGTGCCTGCGGCAAGGGTGGCCGCCGAAAGATCTAGCGTTCCCTCTTGCACGGTGATGATGCCGTTCATGGCCACCGAACCTGATAGAGTCAGCGTTCCCGTGCCAATTTTGACCAAGGCCAGGTTGCCTGACAGCGCACCGGCGAAGGTGGACGACGCGTTTCCGCTGCCGAGGGTGAGAACGCTGATCAGGCCGGTGCCGCCTTGGATGCTGGACGATGCGCTGCCAGTCACTGCGGCGATGGTTTGGGAGTAGCCATTGAGGTTGATCGAGCCGTCGTTCAAGGCAAAGCTCGTTCCAGTTGCGCCAAAAGCCTGATTGGAGCTGGCCTTGAGTGTGCCTGCGTTGAGTGTGGTGGTGAGGGTGTAGATGCTGGGAAGCGTCAGCGTGCCGCTGCCGTTTTTGATCAAGGATCCTGCTCCGCTGACTGCGGGAAGCGAGTAGTCATCGCTGCGGTTGATCGCCAGCGTGGCCCCGCTGGCGATGGAGACCGCGCCGGAGCCGAGGGTTCCGGTGGTGCCGCCGTCGCCGATTTGCAGCGTGCCGGCGGTGATGGTGGTCGCACCGTCGTAGGTGTTGTTGCCGGTGAGAATTTGGGTGCCGGAGCCGACCTTGGTGAGGGCGATTTGGCCACCTGTATTTTGAATCGTGCCGCTGAAGGTCCCACTGCCATCCGCGATACCAACGGTCAGTAATCTGGGCGAATTCCCGCCATGGACTTTATCGACCGTGCCCGAGCCCGTCAGCGCATCAATGATTACGTTCTGGCCGTCCCAAACGTCAAGCGTGGCACCGCTGGCGATGTTCATTGAGGCCTGGTTGGCGGTCCAGTTCAGTTCTTGCCAACCCCCATTGGTCAGTCTTGAGCTGCCCTGCAAATCAATCCATCCGCCGACCTGCATGGCGAAAGTCAACCTGGTATCAACGGTGCCATTGTCGGCCTGATTGATGGTGGAATTCCCCGAAAGCCTGAAGGTGCCGGCGCCGGTAACGGTGGATACCGGCATCAGGGACGTGAAGGTGTTATTGGAATTGTTCAGTTCAAGAACAGCGCCTGACGCCACTGTGGTTGTCCGCCCGATGTTGAAGTAGGGCTGGTCACTGACCACGAGCGTTCCGTTGTTGATCGTTGTTGCTCCGCTGTAGGTGTTTGCCGCGGAGAGGGTGAGCGTGCCGGGGCCGGATTTGGTTAGCCCCTCTGTGCCGGCGACCACTGCGCTGATCGTTGCCGTCTTCGTGGCACCCAGCACGTTGACCGTGATGGACGGCGTCGTGCCGGCCAGGGTCAGGATATTGCCCGACAGCGTCCAGCCAGCGGCCGACGAGGTGTCCGTATCGCCGAAGACCAAATTGCCGATCGTCTGCGGCGAATCCAGATCGACCGCGGTGTCCGCGGTGATGTTCAGCGTGCTGAAATCGCCCGTGTTGCCGCTGCCGCTGCCCACGAGATTGTCGAGCCAGTTGCCCGCCGTGGCCCATTGACCACCGGCGAGATTCGTCCATGTGCCTGAAACGGGGGCGGTGTCCGCGGCATTTACGTCGTCCATGGTGGTTCCGATAAGCAAGTTGTCGAAACTTTGGGATGCTGAATTGCCACTATAACCATTGATACGAATTCCTTGAATGTTCGCAAGGTTGAGGCCTGACACCGAGGCATCCGCAGCGCCGCCCACAACGATGGTGGCGCCGGTGGCTCCCACCCAGAGACTGACGGTGCCTGCGCCCAAGTCCAATTTGGCAACGCCGGATTTCATGCCTGTATTCGATATCCCCGTGCCGGGGTCCCCGCTACCGCCACTAATGTTCCAGAAAGTCTGAGTCGGCGAGTATGCCCAGGGGTTGCCGATGAGGAAACTTTGCGTGCCGCCATCCGACGTCCCATTATAAAAAGTGAGTCCGCCGTAGGAATTCCACTCTGCGGGTGCTTCAGAGTTCCCCCAGTCGAAGCGCACCCAGATGGTTCCGGTAGTTCCTAGACTGGCAGCGAAGTTTCGTTTTGCGTGAGAGTCCCCGGCCCCTCCGGCGACACCACCAGAGACACTGGTGGAGGTATCAATCCATGTGTTCCCGCCAAAACCCGTTCCGCCGTTTTGCCCGCTGAGACCGCCGTCGCCGTAGGAGAAGTTTTCCGAGACGAGGACATTCGCGTGGGACAGAGCGGCGGATCCGAGGAGCGATGTGCCAATGAGGGCTGCTCTGGAACCGAGCTTGCTCCGCAGATGATGGATTTTTACGATCATGGTTGAAACGGGTTTGAATTACGGGGCCACCGATTCGTTGGTGAGCAAGCCCGTGTTGAGGCTGGTAGTGGTGCCGCTTGTGGTGGCAATGCCGATGTAGGTGGTGGCGGCCATGGAGATTGTGCGGTTGCTGCCGAACTGGGTCCAAGTGCTGCCGTTGGTTGAGTAAAAGGCCTGAAACACGTTGCCGGTGCGGGTGAGGCGCACCCAGTAGGGGGCTGTCTTGCCGGTGGAGGCGGTGACGGCGGTGGTGCCGCCGGTGGACGTCCGGCGGGTGAACAGCAGTCCGTTGGCGGGCGAAACCCAGACCCCGGCCTCGCGGGCGTTAGCTGCCAGCGAATCCCGAATCATCACGCCGACCTTGGTGCCGCTGCCGGTGGTGCTGAGGCTTTGCACGCGGATGATCGCGCTGCAATCGCCGCTAGCCGTTTGATAGACAAAGCGGCAGGCGTCGGCAGTGCCGGTGATGCCGGTGCCGGCCCCTTGCAGCGTGTAGGTTCCTCCGCTGAAGACCGCGCTGCCGGTGAGGCCGACATTGCCGATGTCCATGGTCAGGCGCGGGACCGGCAGCAGGGCCTGCGGCGTGGCGGACACCTGCGCTGAGTTCGCACTTTCACCGGTTGTGTTGCTGGCGCTGACGACGAAGTAATAAGTCGCACCGTTGGTCAGGCCGGTGGCGGTGTGGCTGGTGCCGGTGGGTGTGGCGATGCTCGTGTAGGGGCCGCCCGAGAAAGCGGATTGTTTCACCTGATAGCTGCTGGCTCCGGAAACCGCGGACCATGAGAGGGCGACCTGGGCATCGCCTGCGATGGCACTGAGGCCCGTGGGTGCGGCGGGCAGGTTGTAGATGGTGCCGTTGTTCACCAGGTTGGCGGGCAGGGTGTAGCCCGGTGCGCTGTTGATGAGGGTTCCGTTGTTGGTGATCGTGCCGCCCGCGCTGAGCTGGGAAGCGCCGGTTAGGGTGAGTGTGCCGCTGTTGACGATGTTGCCGGTGGTGGCCAGATAGCCCCCGGCGACCGTTAGGGTGGCCCCGCTGGCAATGGTCACTCCGCTGGTGGACGTCACCGTGCCGCTGAGGGTCAAGCTGCCGGCGTTGATCGCCGTCGCACCACTGTAGGTGTTCGCGCCGGTGAGAATCTGCGTGCCGGTGCCGACCTTGGTGAAGGCAAGTTGACCTCCTGTATTTTTAATCGTGCCGCTGAAGGTCCCACTGCCGTTGGCGATACCTACTTTCAGCAATCGGGGCGAATTCCCCGGATGGAGTTTATCGACCGTGCCAGAGCCAGTCAGCGCATCGATGATGACGTCCTGGCCATCCCAAACATCAAACGTGGCTCCGCTGGCAATGTTCATGGACGCCTTGTTGTTGGTCCAGTTCATCAATTGCCACCCCCCATTGGTCAATCTTGAGGTGTCCAGCAGGTCAATCCATCCGCCGGCCTGCATGTCGAAGGTCAGCCTGGTCCCATTGACTCCATTTTCGGACTGATTGAGGGTGGAATTCCCCGAAAGCCTGAACGTTCCGGCACCCGTAACGGTGGATGTCGGCATCAGGAAGGTGAAGCTGTTGTTGGAATTGTTCAGTTCAAAAACAGCCCCCGAGGCCACCGTGGTCGTCCGCCCCACGTTGAAATAGGGCTGGCCGCTGACCATCAATGTGCCGGCATTGACCGAAGTCGCGCTGCCGAAACCGTTAGCACCCGCAAGCGTTAGCGTGCCGGTGCCGGTCTTGAGAAGGCCGATGCTGCCGGTCAGCGCCGTGGAAACGAAGGCGCTGCGGCTGGCGGCGACCGAAACGGTCGGGGTGCCGGAGGCCCTTGTCAGTTCCAGGGTTCCGCCAGAAAGAGTGTAGTTGGAGCCGTCAAACACCAGGTTGCCGATGGGGCGGGTGTCATCCACCGTGATGGTGGCACCGGTGGTCTGGTTGAAGGTCGCGGTTTTGTCCGCGCCGCTGGCGACATCGCCATTCTGCCAATTGCTGGCCTGACTCCAGATGCCGTCAGCGAGGCTGGTCCATACACCGTCATTCTCCGGGGGAGGTCCTGAGGTGACAACCAGCGAGCCGCTGCCGGTGAAATGAACCGGGTCGTTGGCCGCGCTCCATGTGCCGCGCGGACGTTGGATGCCGTCCATCACGAGCGTGCCGACGGTTTCCGAGACGCCGGAAGCGAGGTTCAGCCTGCCGGTTCCGTTGAGCGTCACGGCGGCATTGTCGGCCACGGCACCTGCGGTGTTGCGGAGTTCGCAGGTCGCGCCGTTTGCGACGGTGAGGTTGCCGGTGCCGAGCTTGCCTGCGGAGTCAACGACGAGCGTGCCGGAGTTGACCGTGGTCGTGCTGCTGTAGCTGTTAGCTCCGGAAAGGATCATGATGCCGTTGCCCTGTTTGGTGATGCTGCCGTTGCTGCCTAATGGAATGGAAACCAGCAGATCGCAGGTCGCATCGGAACCCCGTGCGATGTCGAAATCCGCATTGATCCCGTTCAAATTCAGGCCATAGTTCGGCACGGCGGAAACCAAGTTCCGCTCCCCGCCCGTGGAACGGATCGTCAGTCCCCACTCCGCCCTCCAGTCCAGCCAATCCGTTGACCCGCCCCTGTTCGTGAGCGTGCCGCCACCGGCGGAAAGGAACTCGACGGTGACGCCTTTGAAGGTCAGGGGAGAAAGCGCCCCGGAAACGGCAAACGTGGCTCCCTTGCCGATCCGGAAGGTGCCGTATGCCTCATTTCCCTGCCACCATGAGGAATTCAATTCCAGCGTGCCTGCTTCGATCGTGGTCCCGCCGGTCCAGGTGATAGAACGGCGAAGCCAGAGCGCGCCCCCGCCGGTCTTCTTGACGGCGAAGTTATTTTCGTCTTGGCCGCTACCGCCCAGCGTGCCGACAAACTGGTTGTTGCGGCCGTTCTCAATATTCAAGGTCAACGTGCAGGGCGTTGCACTACCGTTGATGACCCGGTCGTTGGCAGATGCGCCAGTATCGTAATCGGCGGTCCACAATCCAGCCAACTCTTGGTTGCAGCCATTGAGCTTGAGACTGCCGGCAGAGGCCGGGCCACCGCCGCCAAGCGTCACTGTGGTGCCCGGCGGCAAGCGATTGCCGCCGCCGCTCAAAACTAGCGTGCCGTTTTTGACCGTCGTGGTGCCGTTGTAACTGTTGCTTCCAGACAACGTGAGCGTGCCCGCGCCAGCCACACTGATGCCACCCAAACCGGTCAGCGGCGCACTGAGTGTCGCCCCAAAATTTTTGACATCGATGGTAGTCATCGGTGCGTTGAGGATGATCGGTTGAGTGCCGGCCAAGGTATAGCCGGGTGCCGTGAACATCAGGCCAGCCGCAGAAAGCGGAGCAGCCATCGTGATCGTGCCGCCTGACCCCGTGAAGACGGCGGTCGTGTCCCCGTTGTCATTCCAGGCCATGCTGGCGGGCGCTGCCGCTGACGTGGACCAATTGACCGTGCTGGCATCCCAGTTTCCGGAGCTTCCGTTCCAGTAGGCCAAGCCGGGATTATCGAGCCATCCGGCGCGTGTCGAATCGTCATAAATCCCGATTTCGTCCACGGGAATCGCCCGCATGCCGAGGTTCCAGAACAAGGTGGGGTCGATGGTTTTCTTCAGCTCGACGCCGTCCACAAATCCGGGATCGGTCCCGGTATTGGTGTTGGCGACATACTGCCAATTACCCCATTCGTTGTCCGCATAGATACTATTTCCGGCGTTGATCCCCAGGGCGCTGACGCGCAGGGCGGTGGAGCGCCAGAGGTAGTTCTGTCCATTGCCATCGTTGAGGTTCGCCAGTTCGGGAAACGCGGCGAGCTGGGCAGGCGAGATACCGTTCGGCACTCCTTGCTGATACATGTGATTGCCGCCGTCATAGTAGCCATAATTCACCCCCCTGCTGTCGGTGACCAGGTTGTTGTCATAGATATTGTCCCGGCCGCTGTTGTTTCCCATGACACCAGCCGATTGTCCCCACAGATCGAAATGGGTGAAGACGTTGCCATACACCGTCTGTCCGCTGACCGCGTCATCGAAGCGGAAGGCGCTGGTTCCGAAGTAGCGGTTTTGCACCCAGCCTTGGGTGTAGCCGCCGCCGCAATGGCTAAATTTGTTGAAGCGCCAGATATTGCCGCGCCAGGTCGGGTTGCCCCACGCGTAGATCACTCCATAGTCATCGATTTCGTTGCAGCAGTTGCGGAACTCATTGTATTCGACGAGAAAGTTGAAGCCGCCGAACCCAATCGCGCTGGACGGACAATCCTCAAAAACACAATGGGTGATCCGATGGCCCACGCCATTCAGACTCATTCCCGCTGACCGGCTGATTCGCCCGAAATTGCGGAACCGGCAGTTGGCCACCAGATGGCCGCCCGAAGTGAGCGTATCAACGTTGCCACCGTTGAGATGACAGGCGGCTTGCTCCAGATCGTGGAGATCACAGCCGATCATGGAATTCCGCTGGCCGCCGTTGATCCTGACTCCAATCCCACTCAGATTGCGCACGGTGCATCCGGCAATCAGGCAGTTGTTGGAATTTTCCAGCTCCACCCCGCTACCGCGGGAGCTTTCAAACACCAAGCCTTCGATGCGCACATGGCTGGCGTTGGTCGCGGTGAGCATCGAGCCCGAGAGCATGGAGAAATCAACGGCTGCCGTGCCAGGATCGGCGCTTGGATACCAGTAAAGCATACCATTGGCGCGATCCAGATACCACTCGCCGGGTTGATCGATTTCTTCCAACAGATTGAAGACGGCGTAGGGGGCTCCAGACTTCATGTCCGGCCAGCCGCTCAAGCGGTTGTAGCACCAGGCGGTGGTGATGGTCTTGGCCTGCTGGTCGATGGAACCGATGGCGACGGAGCCGTAAAGCCAGTTGGTGGCGAGGTATCCTTGGATCCAGGCGTCGGGCGCGGTCGTCCAACGCGATGGGCGGTCGCCGCTCCAGGTGAAAATTTGCGGCCGGTTCAGGCTCGGGTTGTTGTAATCGATGTTGCCGTTATCCACCATGCTCCCGATCGGGATAAATCCCGAATTGGGCCAGCGGGCCAGGGTCTGCGGCACACCATTGACCGAGAGGTTCACCATCGGTTGCTCCTGGATCGAGCCAAAATCGGTGATGCCCAGCGCCGACAGATTGCATTGCATGACTTTCCCCTGCGCTTCCACCGGCAGGCGCGCCAGAATAGACTCGTTGGTCACCGCCGTGAATCCCGTCAGACGCTGGCTGCCCGAAATCACCGCCGTGCCCGGCGTGGTCGCGCGAATGCTCAATGGCGCGTTCGACGTTCCGCTGTCCGCACTTGTCAGGGCGATGCTGTTAGTCAGCGGATAGCGACCGGCGGCCAATTCGATGGCGGTCCCGCCGGCCACCGCCCCGGCCGCGCGGTTGGCGGCGAGCGCCTGGTTCACGGTCGC
>JBIHZT010000460.1:0-3685 GCA_044240265.1 Luteolibacter sp.
GCGCCCGGTCTCTCGCAGTTCAACGCGGGCCAGGGAATGGTCGCCAAGGACAAGCTCTACTCGATTCCCGTCGTCACCCGCGACCAGGAAACGAAGTCACTGGCGTTTGTCGATACCCCGGAGGGATTGAAAATCGATTGGGAGAGCTGGGTCGGCTGGTCGGAGGTTTCCTGGGAGGAATTCCGCTCCACCAAGCCCGTCGCCGGCCATGTGTTCCGCGTGGTTCTGTCGCCGGTGGACTATTACAATTTTGATTTTACCGATGACCGGAAATGGCAGTCCTACCGCCTTGAGTCGCCCGACAAGGAACACGCGGTTTACGGCTACGTCGAAAAGGGATCTCTGCTAGACGGGCAGGTTCATCTGGACGGGGACAAGAAGAACGTCCTGATGATGCTTTCCCTGAAGTTCCCGCCGGACGCCAGATCCGACAGTCAGGTGGAGATCGAGCGTTTTGTTTGCGAGGGCTGGGTGGAAGGGGAGGTCACCCCGTGATACCGACCACCTATGACAAGGCGCTGGAGCTGAATCTCGATCCCATGGTTTACGGCACCTTCGCCGAGATCGGTGCCGGACAGGAGACCGCCAACTGTTTCTTCCGGGCGTCCGGCACCGCCGGTCTCGTGGCGAAGACGATTTCCGCCTATGACATGACCATGAGCGACGCCATCTACGGCCACGCCGACCGCTATGTCTCGGCACCGCGGCTGGCGTCCATGCTCGATCATGAATACGCGATCCTGCTGGAGCGCCTGGGGCCCAAGCGCGGCCCCGAAACGACGTTTTTCTCATTCTGCAACACCGTGCGGGCCCGCGGCTGGAAGGATAGCGGCGAGTGTCACGGCTGGCTCGGCGTGCGGTTCCAGATGAAGCCCGGCGATCCGCCGTCCGACATCGTTCTTCACGTCAGATTGTTGGACGTCCGTACGATCGACCAGATGGAGGCGCTCGGCACCATCGGGGTGAATCTGATCCACTCCGCCTTCCGCCACCGCGGGCATTTGCGGAAATTCGTCGAATCGCTGGTGGATAATCTCGTTGTCGGGCGGGTGGAGGTGGATTTGTTGAAGTTCACCGGTCACGGTTACAGTTTCTTCGACAACCGTCTGTGCGCGCTGCAACTCGTGGAAAGCGGTCTCACCGAGGCGACCATGTTCCTGCCGAGCGGCGAGGTCGTGCAGCCGGCGGAGGCGCTCTATCGGCACCCGGTGCTACTCCTCCGCGGCAGCTTCGACCCGGTGATGAACGTGCATCTCCGGATGCTGGAGCAGGCGCGCGGGCGCTTTGTGGAAAACCTGAGCGAGGACGACCTGGTGTCCGCCATCGAGCTTTGCGAAATGTCCATGCACAATCTCCTCCGCGGCCGCGTGGTGGATCCGGTGGATTTCCTCGACCGGGCGGACGCGCTTCAGGCGCTTGGGAAAACCGTCCTGCTCTCGCGCCTGGCGGAGTTCCATCGCATCGCGGCGTTTCTCTATCGCTACACAAACAAGCCCATCGGCATCATCCTGAGCATCGGCCTGCTCAACGAACTCTTCAAACCCAAGTGGTCTGAAAATCTAGCGGGCGGTCTGTTGGAATCCTTCGGCCGACTGTTCAAGGAAGGAGTCACGCTGCATGTCTTCCCCTGGAAAAACCGTCACAACGGCGAGCTCGTCACCGCGGAGACGTTCATGCCGCCGGGGGACTGTGTGCATCTCTATCGGCATTTCCTCGCGAACGGACGGATCCAGGGCATCCCCTGTGAGGATAATCAGGATCTCGTCTTCACCGGTCGCGATGTCTGCCGGATGATCCGTGCCAACGACGGGCGTTGGCGCGATCTGGTGCCCGAAGTCGCCTGGACCATGGCCGAGCGGCACGCCCGTCTCGGGAGTTCCTGATCCGTCGGTTCACTCGCCGCCGTCGCCACCCATCCCGCGAAGATGCGAGGGGGTCTTGAGCAGGTCGAAGTCCGAGCCACAATACATGCAGCGGAACCGCTGACAGGCGATGATGGAGAGCGTGGCGGTCACTCCGTGATTGAGTGGAAAAAGTCGCCACGCCCGCGAGTGGGGGAGGGCACCGGAATTGATCAGCGGAGTTCCCTTGCATAACGGGCAATACGCCGCGCGCCGTTTGAAAAAGGCGATGACCCACATGATGATGCTGAGCATCAGGCCACACAGCATCACCTTCATCGCCAGTTGACTCGGATTCCGGAAAAACAACACCAGCGCGGTGATCGCCGTGACCAGCCCTAGAAAATGCAATGCGGAGAAGAAAACCGCCACGTTGAACGGCCTGCTCGATGGCAGGGAACGCGCCCGCAGAGCTTTCGGCCTCGCCGCCGACAAATTTTTGGAGCTGTTCCGCGCTTCCGAACCCATATCGCCCAGGACATTTCGGAAATCCGCTTTATTTTGCAAGTCTTGAATTCCGGCAGACTGGAAGCATCCGCTTTTCGCAGCAATCATTTCAGCGCTCTTGACCGCGGCGGGGCGGGGTTTTACGACTTCCCAATGACACCGCTTTACGAAGGAAAGGCCAAGCGCCTGTGGGCCACCGAAAACCCGGACACCCTCCGCATGGAGTTCAAGAACGACGCCACCGCATTCAACGGCGAGAAGAAGGCGAGCTTCGAAAACAAAGGCCACTTGAACAACGAGATCAGCACGCTCATCTACGGTTTCCTCGAAAAAGCCGGTGTCCCCACCCATTTCGTCCGCAAGATCGACGACACCAACGTCGAGGTGAAAAAAGTCACCATCCTGATGGTCGAGGTTATCGTCCGGAATCTATCCGCCGGCAGTTACTGCAAGCGCACCGGCGAGCCGGAAGGCCGGGTCTTCTCCCAGCCGATCATCGAGTTCTCCTACAAGAGCGACGAGCTCGGCGACCCGCTCATCAACGACGACTACATCCGCGAAATGGGTCTAGCCACCCCGGAGGACCTCGCGCACTTGCGGAAATCCGCCCTAACGATCAACTCGATTCTCACCGACTTCTTCGCCAAGTGCGGGCTCAAGCTGGTGGACTTCAAGATCGAGTTCGGCCGCCTCGTTTCCGATCCGTCAGTCATCGTGCTAGCCGATGAGATCAGCCCCGACGGTTGCCGCCTGTGGGATCTCAAGACCGGTGAGAAAATGGACAAGGACCGCTTCCGCCGCGATCTCGGCGGAGTGATGGAAGCCTATGAGGAAGTCCTCGGCCGGATGCAGGCGCAGGGGTGAGAGGACGTTCGGTTTCCGGGATGTGTTGTTCGGGGGTGACGAAGTCGCCGTATCGCGGATCGAGCCGGCCGGTCACGTGGTGGGTGCCCATACCGCTGAATCCGGCTTCAGGAATGCGATAGAGGCGGTTGTTCATGATGATGCCGGGTTGTTTGGCGCGGATGGTGTCTATCAGCCGGGTGGCTCCCCAAGCGTCGTCTCCCTGGAATCGCGGGCTGCTGTAGTCCCACCACATGACGTCCACCGGGCCGTATTTGGAAACGAGCTCGCCGACCTGGCGGTGGAGGAAATCGATGTAGCGCGAGTGATCGCGCGGGGTGACGGCGAGTTTTTTCGCGTCCTCGGGATAAGGCTGGGATTCGGCACGGGGGGAAATCATACTGCGGGTGATGCCAGTCGATGACCGAGTGATAGAAACCGACGCGCAGGCCCTCGGCGCGGAGGGCGTCGGTGATTTGCCGGACCAGATCCCG
>JBIHZT010000037.1:0-12699 GCA_044240265.1 Luteolibacter sp.
GGTGACGTGGGGGATCCGCTCGGCGGGTAGATTGCGGAACGGGCCGCCCGAGGCGGTTAGGATCAGCCGCGAGACTTCCTTTTCCCCACCGCGGTGGCCGTCGAGGCATTGGAAAATCGCGTTGTGCTCGCTGTCCACAGGCAGGAGTTTCACCCCGCGCTTGTCGGCGGCGGCGGTGATGATTTCACCGGCCATGACGAGGATTTCCTTGGACGCCACGGCCAGATCCTTGCCTGCTTCGATGGCGGCCAGCGCGGGAAACAGCCCGGCAGTGCCGACGATGGCGATCAGCACGATGTCGGCATCCGCCAGGGTCGCAAGTTCCAGCAGGCCCTCCGCGCCGGTGTGGATCGCGACGTCGTTAGGAAGCATGGCGCGCAGGTCGGCTTCCTTGGAGGTGTCGTAAATGGCGACGTGGCGCACGCCGGTTTCGCGGGCTTGGGCGGCGAGTGCCGCGATGTTACCGGAGGCCGCGAGGGCGATGATTTCAATTTCGTCCGGTAGCTCGCGGGCGACCTTGAGGGTGGAGCAGCCGATGGAGCCGGTGGAACCCAGCAGGACGACGCGGCGTTTGCGGGACGGGGGAATCATGCGTCGGGGAGAAGGATCCACTTCAGATAAAAATACAGGAACGGCGCGGTGAAGCAGATGCTGTCGATGAGGTCCAGCGATCCGCCGATGCCCGGCAGCATGTTGCCGGAGTCCTTGGCATGGAGCGCGCGCTTCACCACGCTTTCCGCGAGGTCTCCGACCACGGCGAGCACGGCGAGGGCGAATCCGAGGAAGACCACGTGTCCCCATTCCTGGAAAAAACCGAGCTGCGCGGGGAAAAGCGCGTAGAGGCCACAGGCGGCGAGCTGCGAGAACAACAGCGCTCCGCCGAATCCCTCCCAGGTTTTTCCCGGGCTCACATGCGGGATCATCTTGTGGCGGCCGATCATCGAGCCGGTGATGTAGGCTCCCATGTCAGTGAATTTCGTTACGGCCAGCAGCCAGAGTAACAGATAGGCTCCGGAGCTTCCTACCAGGCCGGGAACCTCGCCTGCGCTCGGGACGAGAAACGTGACCCGCGCGGTGAAGTTGAAAAGCAGCGCGATGTAAACAAATCCCAACAGGTTCGCCGCCACCGTGAGCAGCGACTCGATGCCATGGATCGGATAACGCAACTGGAGGGCGAAGGGGCCGATGATCGCGATGCAGATCGCGATCGCATCGAAATCCTGCGGGATGGATTTGCCTCCCTGCCAGAAATACCAGTAGAGGCTGCCCGAGTAGGCGGCTGCCAGCAGGATGCCGAAGCGTGGAAAGCATTTCACCGAGGCCGCTCGCAGCAGGTGGAAATATTCGACAGTGGCGATCATCGCGAGGCCACCGATGAGCGCGAGGAACGCCCATGACCGGCCGCTAATAAAAATCCCCGTGACCAGCCCCCACAACAGAAGCGTGCTGGTGCTGCGCCGGACGAAGACGAGCGCTTTGGATGGTGCCGGAGGCGTGGGAGTGTCAGCCATTCTCAGCCGAATCCAAGACGGCTCCGGCTGGCGTGGCAACTCAATCGTCAGAAGTCGCGCAACTCTTTTTAAAAACCGCGGTTGGATGGTCAGACGAGACCGGCAACGGCCTCCGAATCCCAAAACCAAAAATTGATTATGAAAACAACCAAATTGATCACCCTGGGCGCATTGCTTGGGACTTGCGCGTTCGCCACCGCCCAGGACAAGCCGAAGCGGGATCTTCCGCCCGAAGTTGTGGCGAAATTCGACACTGACAAGGACGGCAAACTTTCCGACGACGAGCGCAAGGCGATGCGCACGGAAATGAAAGCCCAGCAGGAAAAGCGCCACGCCGCCATGCTTGAGAAGTATGACGCCGACAAGGACGGCAAGCTCTCCGCCGACGAAAAGGCGACCATGAAAAAGGAGATGGAAGCGAAGCGCGCTGCCATCCTCGAAAAATACGACGCCGACAAGGATGGCAAGCTCAGCCCCGCGGAAATCAAAACCGCCCGCGACGCCGGTGAGGACATCCCACCTCCTGGCATGGGCCGTGGTCCAGGCGGCAAGGGTGGAAAACGCGGACCCGGCGGCCCGGATGGACCTCCTCCCGCGCCTCCCGCTGAGTAAGTAACTTCCGGCCTTTCCAGTGGGCCGGAACATTCAAACACCGCAGTCCGGTTCCGCCGGCCTGCGGTTTTTTGTGCCGTCCACGCGGGCTTCCCACTTCTCCGCTTCCCGCCTTTCGCTTCCCGGATCTTGCTATCTTCTTTTCATCCGGCTTGGATCGCGGCTCACTCCTCGCACGTCCTCAAGATCATGACCCTCGCCGAACTTCAAGAGCTCCATTCCATGCCGTTTTTCGATCTCCTCAAGCGCTCCCACGCGGTGCATGAGGAATATTTCCCCGACGGGAAAATCCAACTCTGCACGCTTCTCTCCATCAAGACCGGCGGTTGCTCCGAGGACTGCTCGTATTGCGCCCAATCCGCGCATTACAAGACCCAGTTGGAATCCCAGGTGCTGCTCGAAAAGGATGAGGTGATGAAACACGCCCGGGATGCCAAAGACTCGGGCTCCACCCGTTTCTGCATGGGAGCTGCATGGAAGGGGGTGCGTGGAGGCACTCCCAAGTTCGAACAGGTGCTCGATATCGTCCGCGAGGTCGCCACGCTCGATATGGAAGTCTGTGTCACCCTCGGTGAACTCGGCCCGGAGGAGGCGCGGCAACTGCGCGATGCCGGGGTGAATGCTTACAACCACAATCTCGACACCTCGCCGGAACACTATCCGAATATCGTTTCCAGCCACACTTACGCAGACCGCCTGCGCACCATCCGTAATGTCCAGGATGCCGGCATCTCCGTCTGCTGCGGCGGGATTCTCGGCCTCAGCGAGACCATCACCGACCGGCTCCGCCTGCTGGAGGTGATTTCCAATTTCAACCCGCATCCCGAGAGCGTGCCGATCAACTCGTTGATGCCGATGCCCGGCACTCCGCTGGCCAGCAACCCGCAGGTGGATCCATTCGACCTCGTGCGCATGATCGCTTGTGCCCGCATCGCGGTGCCCACCGCCAAGGTCCGCCTTTCCGCAGGCCGGGACCGGCTCTCCGACGAAGTCCAGGCCCTGTGTTTTTACGCCGGGGCCAACTCGATCTTCTACGGCGAAAAACTCCTGACTGGAGAAAACCCGACCGCCGAGGCGGACCGCAAGCTGCTCGCCAAGCTCGGGCTCGAAACCCTGGAGCCGAACCCCGCGATGGAAGCGCCCAGACACGATCACTCACACCCCGCCAGTCCGGCCTGCGCCCCGGCGGGTTGCTGCTAGGAAATCCGCTTTGCGAACCCTTGGATTTCCAGCCTGGCACCCCGAAAAACCGTTCTGGACAGGCGGGAAATCACCGCTTAGTTTTCGCGCCTTTCCACCAAACATATGACCCGTAAATTCATTCCCGGCGCGTTAGTCCTCGGTCTTATCGCCACAGCATCCGCCCAAAAGCCAGCAGCAGAACCCGCCAAAGCGGAAGCCACCACCCCGGCCATCGAGGTTCCCGCCAAGCCGAAGCTCGATCCTGCGGTCGTCAAATCGGATTCCTCCTACGCACTTGGTTTCCGCACCGGTGGCGGATTCGCCCAGCAGTTCGGCAAGTTCGGTGTCGGTGCCGCCGACCTCGATCCGGAGACTTTCCTCAAGGGCTTCATGGCCGCCATCAAGGGTGGCAAGCCCGAGCTGGAAGAAGCCAAGCTGCAAGCTGCCATGGAAGCACTTGGCGAGATGCTTCAAGGCCGCGAAAAGGCCACCGCCGCCGCCAATCTCGAAGCTGGTAAAAAATTCCTTGCTGAAAACGGCAAGCGCGAAGGCGTTACCACCACCAAGAGCGGCCTTCAATACGAGGTCATCACCAAAGGCGGTGAGGAAAAATACGTCGCTCCCAAGGAAGGCGACAAGGATGCCGCAGAAAAGCAGTTCATGGTGAACTACAAGGGCACGCTGATCGATGGCAAGGAATTCGACGCGTCGCCAGCCGGCGAACCAGTGCCGATGACCCTTCAGGTCGTGCCTGGCTTCAAGGAAGCCCTCACCACCATGCCTGTCGGAGCCAAGTGGAAGCTCTTCCTGCCAAGCGAACTCGCTTACGGCGAGGAGCGCCGCAGCGCCGAGATCGCCCCTAATAGCGTTCTGATTTTCGAACTCGAACTTGTCAAAATCCAGGACGCGCCTGCCGCTCCTGAGGGTGGCATGCCGTTCCCGATGCCCCAAGGCGCACCGGGCGGCCCTCAAGGCGCACCTGAAGAGTAATTCTTCGGACTCGTTCCCAATATTCAAAAGGCTGCCGGAAGTTTTCCGGCAGCCTTTTTTTGTGCCCGTGAAGATCACGCGTCTTCCGGCGAAGGGGGCTGGGAAAAGATAGAGAAAGTTTTCTGAATCCAAATCCGGTTCGATATCGAAAACCTCAAAGAGACCGCGGTTCACCGTTGAACGCGGCCTCCAAAACCAAATCATTTAAAACCATGAAAGCGTTGTTCAAATCACTCGTCTGTCTTCTCAGCCTCGCCAGTTTCGGCACCGGAGCTCTATCTGCCGGAGCATGACCACATCATTGGCGCGGTGCTGATGCCGCCGGCAGCCAAGTAATATCTACCCGCCATCGATCTGTCATCGGTGAATTCCAACATGATCTCCCGATTCCAGGCGGCCTTCGCCGGGAATCGGGAGAGCCATGTCCGGTCATCACCCGTCCAGGTTCAATCCACCCTCGCAAATCGCCTCCACAAGTCGCGGCGTCGGGCGTTAGGTGGAAGTAAATTTGGACAAACAGCAGGGGATGTCTATGTTCCCCCCCAACTCTTGACCGCTTCATCTCTAGCAACTGACGAAGACATCCTGCCGCGCGTCGCGGCGGGGGATTCGCGTGCCATGGATTTGTGCGTCACGCGGTTCGGGGGCATCGTCTGGTCCGTCGCCCGGCGTTACATCAAGAACCAGTCCGAAGCCGAGGATCTGGTGCAGGAGGTCTTCATTGAGGTCTGGAAAAAAGCGGAATCCTTCAATCCTGCCATCGCCTCCGAGACCACCTTTGTCGGACTCATCGCCCGCCGCCGGGCGATCGACTATCTCCGCCGCCAGGGACGGAAGCCGGATTTTGAACCACTGTCCGCCGCTGAGTCGCTGCCGCTTCCCAATCACGAGACTTCGTCCGTCACCTGCGATCCCGAGACGGTGAGATCCTCACTCGCTAATTTTCCCGCCGAGACCCGGCAACTTTTTGATCTGTTTTTTCAGGACGGCTTCACCCATCCCGAAATCGCTGAAAAAACCGGGCTGCCGCTCGGCACCGTCAAGACCCGTCTCCGGCGTGGTCTCATCACTTTGCGCGACCAGTTGCAGCGCCTTGGAAACCCGAACGGGAGGTCCGCGTCATGACCCCTCACGATCTCCAGCTTCGTTTTGAAGAACTCAGCGCCGGTCGCGCGCTGGGTGATCTGACGCTTGATGAAGAGCGCGAGTTGGCGGCCTTGAGCCAGCAGCTCGGAATTTCTCCCGACCTCGCCTTCGAGTTGCTCGCCGCCTCCATCGAGGTGGACTGCCTGCAAGCCTCCGCGGAACCCATGCCGGCGGCTCTTGCCGCCCGCTTGAGAAAGTGCGCGGCCGAAATCACGGAGTCGAAGATCGTGGTTCCCGAAGTTACCGCCTGGCGGAAACTCCTCAGCAGCCCGCTCACCGGTTGGGCCGCCGCCGCCGCGGTGGCACTGATCGCCGTGCTCGGCTCGCAAAAAGAATCCGGAGTCGCGCCAACCGTCGCGGAAGCCCGGCTTCGCAAGAACGCGGGCGATTTCATCGAGCGTCAATTCTCAGGTCTGGGAGATTTCAAGAACGCCGGGGGTAAAGTCATCTGGAGCGACCAATTCCAACAAGGCTACATGACCCTCAGCGGCGTCCCGGTCAATGATCCGAAAAAGGCGCAATATCAGCTCTGGATCGTCGATCCCAAACGCGATGAGGCCCCGGTCGATGGCGGTGTGTTCGACATCCCCTCCGATGGCTCGCCGGTTGTCATTCCCATCACCGCCAAGCTCGCGCTCACGAATCCGCAGGCGTTCGTGATCACGCTGGAGCAGCCCGGCGGTGTGGTGAAATCAAAACAGGAAAAGGTCGTCGCCCTGGCGAAAGGTTGACGACACAAAAAAGCGGATCTCCGGTTTGAGGAGATCCGCTCTTTGCGAAGGGTTTCTATCGGGGGACTACTCGGGTGGAGTCTCCTTCTGGATTTTTTCGGCGGCCTCGTCGGCGGCCTTCGCGCCTTCTTCCAGTGCCTTGGCGGCGGCATCACTGACTTTTTCCTTGGCCACTTCAACGGCGTCCTTGGTTTCTGCAGTGGCTTTTTCCAAGGCGGCTTTTGTGTGCTCCTTGGCGGCGTCCACCTTTTCGCCGGCGGCGTCTTTCATCTCCTTGACGCCCTCAGCGACTTTTTCGGCGCCGGCGTTCATTTTCTCGGTGGCGGCCTCCTTGGCGACATCGAGTTTCTCCTCCGTCATCTTGGCCGCCTGTTCGCAGGCGACGAGGAAGATCGGTAGTGCCAGCGCTGGGATCCAGAATTTTGTTTTCATGGTTGGTTGTGTGGATTGGTTCAATCGTTTATCGGCTTTTGACCGACTGACAAAATAGCTCTCCCCCCGGGTCTTGTCAAAGAAAGGCTGTGTCGAGAACATTGAACCCACTCACAATGGCGGCAGGCAACCGTCATTTCACGACCTTACTCCGCCTTTTTCGGAGCCTCGTCGGCCCGTGGCACGGAGATCGGCGGAGTGACGGCCTCGATGGGCGGTGTGGTGGCGGTGGCGCGCGGGCGGGTGACCATGCCGCCGGGGTGGCTTTGGACTCCGGCTCCGGGAGCCGGTGCGTCGGCGGTCGGCGGCGTGGCCTTGGTGATGAGGGCGTCGCGCTCCTTGAGGAGTGGCTCGACGCTGTTCTTGGCGAGCTCGAAGGTGATGCCGGCGAAGGCTTTTTCTTTGGCGAGTTTTTCGGTGAGAGACTTAAGACGGTCGGCGAAGGCGGTGTCCTTGGTCTTGGCGTCTTCGGGCTTTTCGCCTTCTTCTTTTTTCCGCTCCTTGGGCAGGGTGGCGGCGACGTCCACGGTGACGAGGTAGTTATCGGTGGCGGGCGGCGCGGCATCCGGGCCGGTGGCGGCGGGCGGGGTGCCCGGCTTGGTGGGTGTGATGTTCACGGTGTAGATGAAGCCCTCGAAGGTCTCGATGGTGGCGGTGCGCTTGCCCTCGGCGGCGCGCTCGGCGATCTTGGCGATCTTGGCGGCTGGCACGACGTCTTCGAAACGGGCGTAGGAGAACAGGCTTTTGAGCGGGCCGGTGGCGGCGGTGTCGAGCACCTCGGTTGCGGTGGCACCGTCGAGCTTGAACTCGGCTTCCTCGCCGTCGCGGGTGAGCTTCCACGCGGGATCGCTTTTGCCGACCTGGCTGAGGGTGATGGATTTGATTTTCTCCGGGCTGATGAAGCCGGAGTCCAACCAGCGCGGGGCTTCGTCGCTGACAGAGGTGAACATTTCGCTCACGGCGTAGAAGCCGGATTCGTCAGCGTGGTTGCGCACATAGCGGCCGACGGAACTGCTGCCGCCCATGGGCGACGGAGCGGCACCGCTCTCGATGTTTTTACCGAGCGAGACCTTGGCGATTTCCTTGCCGGCCGCATCCTTGAAGGAGGCGGTGAGGCCGCGGTCGGCGGGCTTGGATGCGGATTCATCCATGCCGAAACGCGGGGCGAACGACGGACCAGCTTCCATGCCGAGGGTGATTTTCAGATCGCTGAGGGAGCGGATGAAGTCGTTGACGAAGGTGATGTTAGCCGGGTAGTTGTCGCGCTGGGCGACGACCCACTTGGCATCCTTTTTGGCGAGGGTGACACTACCGGCGGCTCCCTGGATCTCGATGGTGGCGGCTTCGTTAGCCGGGAAGGATTCGAACAGCGTCTGCCCGGCGACGCGCTGGGTGGCGCTGGTGGTGGACTTGTTCTGGCTGAGTTTCACAGCAGTCACGGCCGCGCCGAGAGCGATGGCGATGACCCAGAGGATGGTGACCTGGCGTTTGTTCATGGTGGGAAAAATTTGAGATTTGAAATTTGAGATTTGAAATCAGCGGGCGCGGGTGGAGCGGCGGCGTTGGATGAAGAGGCCGAGTCCGAGGAGAATGACCAGTGCGGGCATGGCGGCGACGTTGAGCAGGGTGATGGTGCCACCGAGTTTGTCCTTCTGGCGGCGGAGCTCCTTTTCCTGCTCGCGGATGAGCTTGGAATACTCGACCTGCTCCTGGCGGAGTTTTTTGATTTCGGCTTCCTGGGCGGGCGAGAGCGTGAGCTCGGAGCCGCGGGTCTTCTGGGCTTGGAGATCGCTGAGTTTCTGTTGGGCGGCTTTCTGTTTGGTCTGGAACTCTTCGATTTTGGCTCCGACGGTTTTGTTGAAGTCGGCCTCCATTTTTTGAATCACGGTGAACGGGCGCGTTACGGCGGCTCTCGAGCGGGATCCGATCAGGTGCTTGGAGCCGACGGCTTGGTCGAGGATGTTGAAGAGCATGGTGGCGTTGCCGTTTGATAGGGTCGCCATCTGCTGGCCGCCGAAGTTCTGGATGTTGTAGGCGAAGCGGTCGTAGAACGCATCGACATCGGCGATGAGGAAGACGTTGCCGGGGGCGATGCCTTCCTTGAGGGAGGCTGGCTTGGGCTCTTCCTTGGCGTCCGGAGCTTTAGGCTCTTCGCTGGCGGCTTTCGGTTTTCCGTCAGGGAAGGCCGACTTGAAGGTGCCGGATAGATGGGTGACCAGGTCGTAGGCGGTGCCGTTCGACTTGAGGGTGCGGGCGAGCGCGGGATCGAGCTGGGAGGCTCTCATGGAGTCCACGAAGCCGGCCTGGCTGGTGGATTTGACAAGGGTGTCGGCGGTGACTCCGCCGCTGCCGGTTTTGGTGAAGGCTCCGGGCAGGAAAAAGGTGATGGAGCTGAGGTCCTTGGTGATGACGTTGTCTTTGCCGGGCATGGAATCCTTCGCAAGGGTCAGGACGGCGAGGCCGAGACGGTTGCCGCCGAGCTTGGTGGCGAGCGTGGGATCGGCGAGGACCTGGGTGGACTCGAAGGTGACGCCCCAGGCGGAAAGCAGGGTGGGGAGGGTGGAACTGGTGGGCGGTGGCGGTTGCTGGCCCATCATCGGATTCGACTGCGGAGCGGTCATCTGCGCGGCGACGGAAAAAGCGTCGAGGGCGGCGACGACGGTTCCGCCATTGAGCACGTATTGATCGACCGCGAACTCGGCTTCCGGCGTGATGCCGGCGGGGTGGAACATGAGCAGGACTTTGATTTCCTTGGGGTCGATGGTAGTGGCGGTCATAGGCACTTCCACGACGTCGAAGGATTGTTTGAGCTGTTGATAGATGACCCAGCCCGGAGTCGGTTGCTGGCCGGGCATCATGGCGGGCGCGCCTTGCAGATCGAGCGCGGACATGAGCCCGATCTTGGGTTTCGTCGGCGTGCTGACCTCGGCGATCGCCTTGGAGATCTGGTATTCCAGCATCGTCTCCGCGCGGGGATCGATGAAGGGGATGACGCTGGTTTTATCGAGGCAGGAAATGGCCAGACCGAAGTAGAGGTTCTGGTCGTCCATGCGCTGACCGTTGATGCCGTCGAGGTTGGCGGAGTCCTCGGCGTCGGTGTCGGGCTCGGGATCGAGGTTCTCGATGCGAAGTTTGCCCTTGGACAGCGAAGAATATTCCTTGAGCAGGTCATCGACGCGGCGCATGTGGAGCTTGAGCTCCTCCGGCATGTAGTCGGTGTTCCGCGAGGCGTAGTAACGAATGACGACGGGCGTATCGAGCTCGGTGAGGATGGCGCGGGTGCCGGTGGACAGGGTGTGGACCTTGTTCTCGGTGAAGTCGGCGCCGCGGTTGCCGAGGGGCGTTAGTGAGACGAGCCAGTTGGCGAGAACGGCGATGGCAACGAGCGCGGCAACGCCGAAGGCGGAGCGGGTGACCGGGTGGGTGGTTTTGACGGACATGGTCTTGAGAATTTGAGATTTGTAATTTCAGATTTGAAACCGATTAGGCGCGCTTGGAGGAAAGGATGGCGCTGGTGCCGAGCAGGCAGACGAAGATGATGGAGCCGAACCAGATGAAGTCCTTCAGCCGGAACAGGCCGCTGTTAAGGGAACGGAAATGATCCCAGACGCCGAAGGAGACGATGCCTTCGAGCACGCCGGGCGAGACGATTTTCGAAAGCTCGCGGGTGACCGGGTCATAACCGCAGAGCACGACGAGCACGCAGATGGCGACCGAGACGATCAGGCAGACGACCTGGTCGCGGGTGCAGGCGGAGACCAGCATGGTGATGGCGAGGAAGGTCGCACAAACGAGGAAACTTCCGAGGTATCCGGCGAAAATCGCGCCGTTGTCGGGGTTTCCGAGGTAGTTGACCGTGATGACGATGGGGAAGGTGAGGGCCAGGGCGATCAGCCAGACGGTGGCGGCGGCGAGGAATTTTCCGACGATGGCGCTCCAAGTGGAGACCGGGAAGGTGCCTAGCAGTTCGATGGTGCCGGTGCGTTGTTCATCGGCCCAGAGTTTCATGCCGACGGCCGGGGCCAGCAGCATGTAAACCCACGGATGCCAGAAGAGGAATGTCCACTCCAGCGATGAATCGCCGACGCGCATGAACTCGCCGAAGGTGAAGGTGAGGCCCAGCGAGAACAGCAGGAAGATCACGATGATCGCGTAGGCGGTGGGCTGCGAGAAGTAGCTGGAAAGCTCGCGTTTATAGATGGTGCAGGAAGACATGGTAAAGGATGGAAGTTAGGCTTTGGGGGATCAGGCGGCGGCTTCGGTGTCGCGAGTGGTGACCTTGCGGAAGAGGTCGGTGAGAGAGCCGGTTCCGGACTGGGCGAGCAACTCGGCGGGCGTGCCGTCGGCAACGATTTTTCCCCGGTCCACGATGACTGCGCGGGTGCAGGCGGCTTCGACTTCTTCGAGAATGTGGGTGGAGAAAAGGATGGCCTTGGTTTTTCCGAGGCGCTTGATGAGCTGGCGGACTTCGAATTTCTGGTTCGGGTCGAGGCCGTCGGTCGGCTCGTCGAGGATCAGGACTTCCGGGTCGTGCAGCAAGGCCTGGGCGAGGCAGGTGCGGTGGCGGTAGCCTTTCGAAAGCGTGTCGATGGATTGCTTGGCGACGGTACCGAGGAAGCAGGTGTCGATGGCGCGCTCGACGGCGTCGTTTTTCGCGGTGCCCTTGAGTCCGCGGATGGCGGCGCAGAATTTGAGAAAGCCGATGACGGTCATGTCATTGTAGAGCGGCGCGGACTCCGGCAGGTAACCGATTTTGGTTTTCGCCTCGCCGGGATTGTCGGTGATGGAAATGCCGCAGACCCTGGCGTCGCCGGAGGTGGGTGGGATGAAGCCGGTGATCATCCGCATGGTGGTCGATTTGCCGGCGCCGTTCGGCCCGAGGAATCCGAGCACCTCGCCTTTTTGAACGGTGAAGGTGAGGTTGTCCACGGCACGCTTGGTGCCGAATTGTTTGGTCAGGTTTTCGACTTCAATCATGGGGTAAAGAATGTTGGTCTCTGGAAATCTCGCGAAGAGCGGTGCCGAAGAGGATTCTTGTTTGAAAAAATGGTTTTTGGCAATTTTTCAAACGAATATCCACTTGTTCCGGGAACTATCTGTCTTGCGCCGTGCGAACGGCGGTGTAATTCTCACAGGAACATGGCCAGTATCCACCTTCCCGAGCGCTGCGGCGTGATGCTTTTGCCCGACTGCACGCTGTTTCCGCATGGGGGGCTGCCGCTGTATATTTTCGAGCCGCGGTATCGAAAGATGTTGGAGGACGCGCTGGAGGGGGATTGTTTTTTCGCGGTCGCCCGCTTGACCGGTGACGAGGTTGGGGATCCGGCGGATTTTGTGGCCCCGGTCGGGACCATCGGGCTGGTGCGGGCATCGCGGGAACAGGATGACGGCACCTCGCAGTTGCTGATCCATGGCGTGATGCGCGTGCAATTCACCGAGTGGCACGACGGGCACGACTATCCATTCGCCACCATCGAACCGGTGATTTCTGTCTTCTCGCCGAAGAGCCAATCGGGAGCCGCTATGAAGACTCTGCGCGGCGCGGTGGAGGACGCCATGCGCCATCTGCCGGAGGAGGTGCAGAACGGAGTTTTCGCGCTGCTGGACCGGGCGGATGATCCGGGGTTGATGACGGATATCATCAGCCAGCAATTCATCCACGAGGCGGATCTGCGGCAGCAGCTGTTGGAAATGGATTCGATCGGCGACCGGATTCCGGTGATTTGCGAATATCTGTCAAACGCGCGTCTGGCGGCTGAGGATTGATTGCCGTGGATTGCTGGACTCCTCTTCGTGGACGGAAAGCCATTTTCCCGCCGTTTCCAACTTCGCCGGCACACTGGTGCCGTGGTCCGAAGACTTGTCGGCTTAGCAAGGTGGGCGGATAATCCTGTCCGCCTGGATAATGAGGGAGAAAGGAAAGCGCCTCGCAGCAGGTTTTCACTCCTCATTGGCAAGACGGCAAGGGGTGTCGTGGCTACTTACCGCCACTTGAGCCCGCGCTGCGCAGGCGATTTAAACGAACCATGTGCGACGCCATCCTGTTTTCCAGGCGGAATCCACTTGTGGCCGATCCGTGTTTATTTCACTCGCCA
>JBIHZT010000461.1:0-3666 GCA_044240265.1 Luteolibacter sp.
CGGCGGGCAGCATGTCCGGGGTGAACTGGATGCGGTTGAATTTCGCGTTAACCAGCGAGGCGAGGGTCTTGAGGGCGAGGGTTTTCGCGAGGCCGGGCACGCCCTCGAGCAGGATGTGGCCCTTGACCATCAGGGAAATGAGCAGGCGGTCCACCAGGTCGCTCTGGCCGATCAAATAGCGGCCGATTTCGCTGCGGAGCGGGTGGATCCAGTGCGAGGCCTCGCGGACGAGTGCTTCCGTATCCGCCGGGTTTCCGAGCGGCGACGGGTGGTTTTCCGTATCAAATGTCATGGTTCGGTATCGTTGGTTCTGAAAGTGGCGTTGGCTGCCAAAACGGGATGCCTGCCTAGCGGCGCAAGGCCTGGAGCTCGTCTAAAATGCATCGTTTCCGCTTACACGAAGCGGACTTTGTCCGGCGGCCTGTCCACTTCCAAGCGCCAACTGTGGCATCCAGTTCAGGCAAACCAGTCGAAACCAGCTCCGCTTCAGTTCACCGCTCTTCGAGTGATTTGACCCGCTCGATGAGCTTCGGCAGGCGGCGGGTGAGCGCTTGGATTTTGAGCTCGTCGCGCAACGGTTGCGCTGGATTTCCTCCATAGACTTGGCCGCCGGCAATACTGGAAGTCACTCCGGTGCGGGCGCTGAGAATTGCCTTGGGGCCGATGGTCACATGCCCGGCAATTCCGACTTGTCCGGCAACCGTAACGTAGTCGCACAGGCGGGCACTGCCGGAGATGCCGGTTAGAGAAATGATGAGACAGTGTTTTCCGATCACGCAGTTGTGACCGATTTGCACGAGGTTGTCGATTTTGGTGCCTTCGCCGATCAGGGTTTTGCCGAAACGGGCGCGATCGATGGTGGTGTTGGCGCCGACCTCGACATCGTCGCCGATTTCCACGGTCCCCACCTGATCCATTTTGACGTGGCGGCCTTCGGAGAACTCGTAACCGTAGCCGTCGGATCCGATGACAGCGCCGGGTTGGAGAATCACGCGGTCACCAAGCACGCAGCGTTCGCGGATATTGGCGTTGGCCATGATGCGGCAGTCTTTGCCCATGGTCACGTCATCGGAAACGACTGCATTAGGGCCGATGTCGGAACCATCACCGATGGTCGCGCCGGCCATGACGACGGCTCCGGCCTGGACTCTTACCTTGGTGGGGTCCAGCACGGCGGAGGGGTCGACGAACGCGCGTGGATGGATGCCCGGGACGAAGGCGCGGGTGGCGGCGGCGAAGTGGCGGACCACTACTGCAAAAGCGAGGGATGGATTCTCCACCGCGATCAGGGCGGTGCTTTCGGGTCCGTCGGTCACGCCGCGCGGGACGAGGACGGCGGCGGCCATGGTCTGGAGGAACTGGCCGTAATATTTTTCGTTGCCGAGAAAGCTCACGTCCTCAGGGCCGGCTGCATCGAGCGCGGCCATGCCGGACAAAGACAGATCGAGCCCGCCCCGGACGATGTCACCATCTACCCAACGGGCGAGCTCGGAAAGTGTGAGGGCAAATGCCAACGGAACGGTGGTCGGGGCTCGCCTCGCAATTACTCGGCAGGAGCTGGCACCGGGATTTCCGGCTTCGGATCACCTTCGGACGGAAGGGATTCGGCAGGAGCGTCCTTGTTGAGGTTTTTCAGCAGGCCGGCGGTGATGTCGGTGGCGTCCTTGGTGTAAAGGAGGAAGGGGACTTGCGAGGTGCTGAGGCCGGACTTGTCGAAGACGTAGTCGAAATTGTCCACCTTGGCCTTTTCTTCGACCAGCTTGCGGATTTCCTCGAGGATGCCCTTCATGCGCTGGACCATTTTCTCGTTGAGCGCCTGGTTGCGGCGTTGAAGGAACTCGCGGCGCTCGCGGTCAAGCGCGATGCCTTCCTGTTGCTGCATCTGCCACTCTTTGAAGAGAGTCTGTTTTTTCGAGTCGTTGAGCGAGGGATCATCGAGCTGCTTGCGGAGCTTGCCGAGGTTTTCCTCGAGTTCGCGGATGCGGGCGAGGCGCTCGTTGTTGTCCTTCTGGATGCGGGCGCGCTCCACGTTGATCTGTTTCTGCGCTTCGTTCGTGCGGTAGTATTGCTTGAAAAGCTCCTGCATGTCGACCGTGGCGATGTTGAGTTTGCCATCCTGGGCGACAGCCATGGTGGCGAACGAAGCCGCGAAGGCGACGGTGAGGAAACGACGAATAAGGCTCATTTGGTGGGTAAGTTGGGGTTCCTAAAACGGATTGCGGGGGAGAGGATGAACAAAAATTCCAGTCCGTCAACGCTCATCCCGAGGCTGGATTTCCGCCCGGGGAGGGGCGTCTTCCGGTTTGGATTTCGTTCTGATTGCTTCCTGCGGCCATCGGGTCCAAGACTCGCGCATGAACGCCGCTCTCGAAACGTTGATGCTCGCCTTTGCGGCGGACGACGGGCTGTCCATTCCGAGAAGTGCCTTATTCATCGGAGCCGAGCCGCATGCCGCGCTGGGGGAGTGGCCGGAAATCACCGGCTGGCAGCCGCTCAAGCCGCTGGCCAGCGCGTGGGAGCGGGCGGGATTTCCGCGTGCCGACCAGCTGCCGGAGGGAAAGTGGCCGCTGGTGATGGTGCTTCCCGGCAAGTCGCGCGATGAAACGCTCGCTTGGCTCGCCATGGCCCGTGATCGTCTGGAGCCGGCCGGGAAACTGCTCGTCGCCATGCCCAACACCGCCGGTGCCGGACGATTTGAAAAAGAACTCTCCAAGGCCACCGGCAACATTGTCTCAATTCAGAAGCACAAATGCCGCGCCTTCCACGCGACGGAGGACGGCGCTTGGAACGAGGAAATTTTCACGGAATGGCGCGCTCTCGGCAAGCCGCGGGAAATTTCCGGTTTCACCGTGCAGGCCGGGGTTTTCAGCAGCGACCACATCGATCCCGGTTCGCAACTCCTCGCCGATCACCTGCCAGCCCACTTGCATGGAAACGTCGCCGACCTCGGCGCGGGCTGGGGGTTTCTATCCGACGCCATCCTCAAGCGCTGCCCGAAGGTCCGGCGGCTGGATCTGTTTGAAGCGGATTCCCGCGCATTGGAGTGCGCCCGAGGCAATCTCGCATGCCACGGGTGCGAGATCACCTACCACTGGCACGATGTCACCACCGGCCTGCCGGAAATTTACGACGCCATCGTCATGAATCCGCCTTTCCACACCGGCCAGGCGACCGATGTCGATCTCGGCCGGGCCTTTCTCAGAACCGCCGCCGCCAGCCTCAGGCGTGGTGGGAAATTGCTTCTCGTCGCCAACCGCCAACTGCCCTACGAAGCGGCCCTGGAAGCCAGCGGCCTTGCCTGGCGGAAAATCACCGAGGATAAAATCTACAAAATCCTCGCCGCCGAAAAACGCACCTAAGAGCACAGAGTCCGGAATCAGGATTTGCTCTTCTCTGGCATCTTGACTCCGGACTCTGGATCCATTGAAAATTATGAAACTCGTCAAACTCCTCGCCAATCTCGGCTACGGCTCCCGCAAGGAAGTCCAGCGCCTCATCCGCTCCGGCGCCGTCACCGATGCCGACGGCAACGTGCTCGGTGAAAACGACGTGCCGCCCCACGACCGGATCCTCTTCCGCGGCGAGCCGCTCGATCCACCCGCGCCGCTCGTCATCATGCTCAACAAGCCGGACGGTTACACATGCAGCAGCGAGGATCCCGGCAGC
>JBIHZT010000462.1:0-3663 GCA_044240265.1 Luteolibacter sp.
CGGTTCTGGGACTCCGAGTCCGACGAGTTCTGGAACGAGAGCGTCGCGCTCCACCGTTGCACCGCCGCGCCGACCTCGGGATTTTCACCGGCGTAGCGCAGGTAGGTCATCGAGCGCTCCTGGTCGAAGTTGTTACTTGCCCACAATCCCGGCGTGGTGACTTGGCCGTCATCGTCCCAGCCCGGATTGTTCACCGTGCGATGCCAGCGGGAAATCGCGTCCTGATTCACGTAGTTGTGGGCCAGCGTGATGGTGGATTCCGGCGAAACCGCCCAGTCGAAGCGGAAATCCAGATCCTGCTCGGGATAGCCGGTGCCGACCATCCGGCCGATGTCGTCATCCTCCACATCGCCGTAATCCTTCGCGGAAAGTCCCAGCCAAACCCCGAATTTTCCACCCACCCCGGTCTGCGATTCGATCCGCCCGATGCTGCTGCCCTGACCGTTCGTCCGGTATTCGTAGGAACCCCCGCCGCCATAAAAAACCTGATCCACCGGCCGGTTTCTAAAGTCCGACGACTTCGTAAAGGAATTGAGCGTGCCACCGACCGCGTCGGATCCGTAAAGCACCGAGCCCTGGCTTTTGACCAGTTCCAGATGGTCGATGGAAAGCGAATCCACCGTGTTCCAATACTGCACCGGCCCGCTGCGGAAGGTCGAGTTGTTCAACCTCACCCCATCCACTAGCAGAAGATTCTGCCGCCCGGTGAATCCCCGGATAAACGGCGAACCGTGGCCGTAGGCCGTCTTCTGCACGAGCACGCCAGGCGTATAAGCCAAGGCTTCCGGCAGTGTCCGGCGGGTTTCATCCCAAATGAACTCGGAGCCGATCACCGACGACGAATAGGGAGCATCGCTCGCCTGCTGTTCCAGCTTGGATGCAGTCACCACCAGCGGATCGAGGAAATCCTGAGCGAATGCAGGAGACGACGCAGCAAGCAAAATAAAAGGAATTCTTGGAATCAACATGCTGCTCCTAAAACGCACGGAACTCGGTGATCTTAGATTTATTTCAGGGAAATCAAATCGGCCAGGGGATGACGAAGAGACGAGACGTCCTTTCCCATTATTTTCACACCAACTGCGTTTCCACCAGCAGCTTGTAAGTCCCGTCCCGCGCCAACAGCTCCTCGTGCGTTCCGCTCTCCACGATCCTGCCGTGATTGAAGACGAGGATATTGTCCGCATGCCTAACAGTGGATAAACGATGGGCGATGACAAGGCTGGTGCGACCGTGCATGAGCCGCTCCAGCGCTTCATTCACCTGACGCTCGCTCTCGGAGTCGAGCGCGGAGGTGGCTTCGTCGAGCAGCAGAATCCGCGGATTGGCGAGGATGGCGCGGGCGATGGCGATACGCTGGCGCTGGCCGCCGGAAAGCTTGGTGCCGCGGGGGCCGACGATGGTGTCGTAACCTTCCGGCAAGCGGCTGATGAATTCATCGGCGTTGGCCATTTCCGCGATGCGCACGATATCTTCGCGGCTGGCACCGGGGTTACCGTATTCAATGTTTTCCAAAATGGTGCCGCCGAAGAGCAACACCTCCTGCGGGACGATGGCCATCTGGGCGCGCAGACAGGGCAAGCCAATTTCGGCGGCATTCACGTCGTCGAGGAGAATGCGGCCGGACTCTGGGTGGTGAAAGCCGAGGATGAGTGAGAAAATGGTGGATTTCCCGGCACCGGAGGGACCGACGAGGGCTATGCGCTGACCTGGCTCGACTTGGAAGTCGATGTCGTGGAGGACCTGGACGTCAGGGCGCGAAGGGTAATGGAAATTGACACGCTTGAAGGCGAGCGCGCCTTGCAAATGAATGTCCATCTCGCCGCTGACGCGCTCGGTCGGCGTGTCGAGAATCTCGCGGAGGCGATCGGTCGCGCCGGCGGTCTGTTGGAACTGGGAGATGATTTCCGGGAAGGACCCTAACGACGCGCCGACGAAGATGGAGAAGAGGATGAAGGCGGCGAAGTTCGTCCAGCCGATTTCGCCGTTGGCATACATGCGCGAGCCATACCAGGTGACGAAGGCGATGGTGCCGAAGAGCGCGAAAATGATGAATGATAGAAACGCCGCGCGGTGGCGGGCGCCGCGCAGGGTGACTTGGAAAAACGACTCCAGCGCACGGTCGTAGCGGCGCTGCTCGAACTCCTCGTTGCCAAAGGCTTTCACGTCGGCGATGGACTGGGTGGTCTCCTCGATGACGGTGCCGGCCTCCGCCAGCGAATCCTGCGCGTCGCGGGAAAAGCCGCGGACTTTGCGCCCGAAAAACGCGATGGCGAGCACGACGACCGGCACGCTGCCGAGCATGATCAGCGAGAGTTTCCACGAGGCGACGAAGATAAAAATCAAGCCGCCGATGAGGATGACCGTGTGACGCACCGCCTGCGGAACCGCGTTGAGCAGGGTGTCGCGGACGATGCCGAGGTCGGCGGAAACGCGGTTGCTGAGGGCGCCGGAGCGCTGCTCTTGATAGAAGCGGATGGGGAGCTTCACCAGGTGAGCGAAGATATCGCGGCGGAGGTGGTTGAGCGCGGCCTCGCCGGAGCGGATGAAGCCCTGGACGCGGAAGAAGGCGATGATGGACTGCACGGCGAGCACGCTGATGAGCATGAGCACGACGTGGTTGGATTTTTCCAGGACCTGGGCGGGATCGACACCCTGGCGGAGCGCGTCGGCGGGATTTCCGATGAGTTCCTTGAGGTAATACGGGAACGCCAGCGACAGGATGGCGGTGAAAAAGAGCGCGGCGAGCGAGGGAAGGAAAATCCGCTTTTCCCGCATGAGGTAGCTTAGGACCCATCGGTGGGATGAGAGGGGCTTCTTCAGTTTCGGCTCGGACATGGGCGGATGGGAGACGATCCGGGCGATGCCGTCAATGGCGGGAAATCCTCTTGCCCCATCTTCGATTCATTCCTATCCAGTGGGTGCTGTTGCATTCTTCATGAAACCCCATTTGCAATTCATCGCCCTGATCCTCGCGAGCCTGATTCTTCCCGCGTCCGCCGTGATCGTGGCGGGAGCCAGCGGCGGCGGAAATACGGCGAACAACACGACGGCGGCGCAGTTTCAAAGCGAATATGGGATTTCCTTCCCCGCTTATGACAATGTGATCCGCTACTCGGACGCATCCGGGATTTATCTGGGCTACAACGCGGCGACCAAGGACGTCTGGGTACTGACTGCCCGCCATGTCAGCAGCAGCAACAGCTTGATAGTCGATCAGGGAAGAACCGTCACGATCGACGGGCTGGTTTACAACCGCCAGCCGGAGGGAGGGGATGGCTTCGGGCTGCTCCCGGGCGGCGACCTGCGCCTCGTTCGTTACAAGCGCGAGGATCTCGCGGTGCCGACGCTGCCGGCGGTGAACATTTCCACCTCCATTCCCACGGCTGACACCGGGCTTTTCATGGTCGGATACGGGCAAAACCGGACTCAGAATGCGACGCTCGACGGCTCAACCTCGGACGCGGTGTCCGTCACCGTGGGAACCGGCTACAACTGGTCCGGCACGACTCTCAAACGTTGGGGCGTGAACCAGATCGAAGGGGAATTTCTCAATGCTCTTGAAACCGTGCCCGCCACAGGAACCACCGGCACCTTCTCGCTCGGCCCCTACAGCACCATCGGCTACATGACCGACTTCGACCAACCCGGCACCGGCCAGTG
>JBIHZT010000463.1:0-3653 GCA_044240265.1 Luteolibacter sp.
TTGGTGGCGGTTTTGAAGTTCCAGTTGCCCTGTCCGGGTTCACCGCCTTTGCAGAGCACGAATTCCTGACCGATCTCGGTGAGGTCGGCGATGGGCTCCAGGTCGATGCCTTCGTCGCTGCGCTCGAATTCCACAGCCTCCTGCACGGTGACCGCGTTACTGCGGTAAACCACGGTGCCCGGTGGCACTTTGCCGATGACGCGCTTGCCGCTTTTCCCGGTTTTCCGGCCGCCAGCACCGTTTTTACCGTCCTCGGCGATGAGCTTGGGGTCGTAATGATAGGCGCGCAGATTATCGGTGGAGGCGTCCACCACGAGGATGATATCACCGCCCGCGCCGCCGTCGCCGCCGTCGGGACCGCCGCGGGGGACAAATTTTTCCCTGCGCCATGAGACAACGCCGTTGCCGCCGTCGCCGGCTTTTCCGAAAATCCGGATGTGATCGATAAACATGCCCGTAGAGTCGCCAGCGATCCGACCGGGGTCAACGGCAATGGTGAGCGGTGGGGTAATTAAGCCAAATTCCATGGAACTGCGAAACCGCGGCGTGCCGGAACAACGACCAGCCATGCCGTCCATTCCGCTTGCGCTCACGGTGCGGTGTCCTAGCATCCGGCGCTTTCCAAAGCTCCGCTGCACATGAACCGCATTTTCGTCGAAAAAAAGCCAGAACACAACGCCGAGGCCCGCCACCTTCTGCACGACCTCCACGAGTCGCTCGTCCTCCCCGGTCTGGCCGGCGTCCGCATCGTGCAGCGCTATGATTGCGAAGGACTTAGTGACTCGGAATTTGACGCTGCTGCGCGCCTGATCCTGTCCGAGCCGCAAGTGGATACCATCTCCGAAACGCTGCAACTTGCGGACCACGAGACCGCCTTCGCCGTCGAGTTTCTGCCCGGTCAGTTCGACCAGCGTGCCGATTCCGCCGCGCAGTGCGTCCAAATCCTGACCGGGAAAGAACGCCCGCTCGTCATCTCTGCCAAGGTCATCATCCTCGAAGGCGCGCTCACCCCCGCCGAGCTTCAGAGCGTCAAATCCTACGTCATCAACGCGGTCGATTCCCACGAAGTCCCCGTGGCGGCGATCACCGGTCGCCGCGAACCCACTTCCCCACCCGATGTCGCGGTCCTTTCCGGATTTTCCGACATGGACCCCACCACCTTCCGCTCCGAGCTCGGTCTCGCGATGTCCGCCGAGGACGTGACGTTCTGCCAAGCCTATTTCCGCGAAGAGGAAAAGCGCGACCCAAGCCTCACCGAGCTGCGCATGCTCGACACCTACTGGTCCGACCACTGCCGCCACACCACCTTCCTCACCAAGATCGACGCGGTCACCTTCGGCGAAGGCACCGAACCGGTCCAGCGCGCCTGGCAGACCTACCAGGAAACCCGCATCGCGCTCGGTCGCGAGGACAAGCCGGTCACGCTCATGGACATCGCCCTCATCGGCATGCGCGAGCTGAAAAAATCCGGCGAACTCGACAACCTCGAAGTCTCGGAGGAAGTCAACGCCGCCTCCATCGTCGTCCCCGTCGCCATCGACGGCCGCCCTGAAGAAGAGTGGCTGGTCATGTTCAAAAACGAGACGCACAACCACCCCACTGAGATCGAGCCCTTCGGCGGTGCCGCCACCTGCCTCGGCGGCTGCATCCGCGATCCTTTATCCGGCCGTTCTTACGTCTATCAAGCCATGCGCGTCACCGGTGCCGGCGACCCGCGCACGCCATTTTCAGAAACCCTGCCCGGCAAGCTCCCGCAGAAAAAAATCTGTCAGGTCGCCGCAAAGGGTTACTCCTCTTACGGCAATCAAATCGGCCTCGCCACCGGCCAGGTCGCGGAGGTCTATCACCCCGGCTACGTCGCCAAGCGCATGGAAATCGGCGCGGTCGTATCCGCCGTCCCGCGCTCCCACGTCTTCCGCGGCTCCCCAGCCCCCGGCGATGTCATCCTGCTCATCGGCGGCCGCACCGGCCGCGACGGCGTCGGCGGCGCGACCGGCTCCTCGAAGGAGCACACCGACACCGCGCTCGAAAATTCCGCGGAAGTCCAGAAGGGCGACGCCCCGACCGAGCGCAAAATCCAGCGCCTGTTCCGCAACCCGGAACTCACCCGCAAGATCAAGATTTGCAACGACTTCGGCGCGGGCGGCATCTCCGTCGCCATCGGTGAAATCGCGCCGTCGCTGGAGATCAACCTCGACGCCGTTTCCAAGAAATACGACGGACTCGACGGCACCGAGCTCGCCATTTCCGAATCCCAGGAACGCATGGCGATCTGCGTCGATCCTTCCGAAATCGATTATTTCATCAACGAATCCGACAAGGAAAACCTCGAGTGCAAACACGTCGCCAACGTCACCGACAGCGGCCGCCTCGTCATGACCTGGCGCGGCAAAACCATCGTCGATCTCTCCCGCGCCTTCCTTGACACCAACGGCGTCCAACAGACGGCCAAAGTCCACGTGGCGGCGGTTTCCAACCGCCAAGCCCAAGCGGCATCATCCATCGTCGAGACTCTTCAAAACCTCAACATCTGCTCCCAAAAAGGCCTCGGCGAAATCTTCGACGGCTCCGTCGGCGCGGGCACCGTGCTCTGGCCCTTCGGCGGCAACCGTCAACTCACCCCACCCGACGCGATGGCCGCCAAGCTTCCGCTGCTAGAGGGCGACACCGACGTCTGCACCTTCATGAGCTGGGGCTTCAACCCCGAGATTTCCTCGTGGTCGCCCTTCCACGGCGCGCTCTACGCCGTCACCGAATCCGTCTGCAAAGCCGTCGCCGCCGGCGCGCGACTCTCCGACATCCGGCTCACGCTGCAGGAATATTTCCCGAAACTCGGCAACGACGCCACCCGCTGGGGCCTGCCGTTCGCCGCGCTGCTCGGAGCCTATCAGGCACAGCACTCGCTCCGCCTCGCCGCCATCGGTGGCAAGGACTCGATGTCCGGCTCGTTCAACGATCTCGACGTGCCGCCCACGCTCGTCTCCTTCGCGCTCGCGCCGGGCAAAGCCAGCCTCGCGATTTCACCCGAGTTCAAACAAGCGGGCTCGACGGTCTCCTTCGTGGAAATTTCCCGCGACGCGGACCACCTCCCGGATTTCACCCAGCTCAAGCAAACCGCCGCCGCGCTGCATGAGCGGAATGTGGAAGGAAGAATTCTATCACTCCATCACATCGGCCAGGCCGGCATCGCCGCCGCGTTGGCGAAGATGACCTTCGGCAACCACATCGGTGCCGAGATCAACACGACTCTCGACCTCGCGCGCGAACGTTATTTCGCCTTCCTGATCGAACATGCCGAACCACTGCCGGTGGAATTCAGTTCGCTTGAAATCGGCCACACCACCGAGGTCGGCACGCTCGTTCTCAACAGCGAGGCCCACACGCTCACCGAACTCCAGGACGCCTGGACAGGCACGCTGGAGCCGATCTATCCGACGCAACCGGCGGACGACGAAACTGCAACGATCCCGGATATCCCCCTCTTCGCTTCATCCAAAATCCAAAATCCAAAATCCAAAATCGCACGGCCCAAAGTCGTGATCCCCAGCTTCCCCGGCACCAACAGCGAATACGATTCCGCCAAAGCCTTCCGCGAAGCCGGAGCCGACGCGGAAATCCTGGTGTTCCGGAATCTATCCGCCAAACACATCGAG
>JBIHZT010000464.1:0-3639 GCA_044240265.1 Luteolibacter sp.
GAGAGGGTGCCGATGGCGAGGAAGATGCCGACGCCGATCATCAGCCAGTTGCGCAGCATGCGCGCGTTGGTTTCAGCGAGGTGGCCGCGGGTGACGAGGGTGTTCTGGATACGGTTGGCGATCTTCGAGGCGATCCAGTAACCGATGATGAAGAACAGCAGCGCCCGCAGCAGCATGCCGAGGGTGACGGGGATCTTGCCCGTGATTGTCTGGCCATCGACCTCCACCTTGTCCTCGTAGCTGGTCACCTCGAAGGCCCAGATTTTCTGGAGGGTCTCCCAAGTGGTGGAGCCGAGTCTTTTGACGCGGTGGAAAGGTTTTTCCTCGTTGGGCTTGGGAGTGAATTCGGTGACCCAGCGGGTGAGAAGTTTGCTTTGAGTGGCCACGCCCTGGGAGAGCCGCTGGAGCATGGCCAGCGTCTCACTCTTGGTGGCGCGCTGTTCGTTGAGCAGGCTGAAGCGGGGATCTTCGGAGGTGATGGAAGCCGCGCGGGACTCGAGTTTGCTTAGATCTGCGGCGCTAGCGGAGATGTCGTTGCCCGCGACGTTTTTCCAGGCGACGAGGCGGTCGAGAAGGAGCTTGAGTGATTCCAGAGCTTTGTCTTTTTGCTCCGGCTTGGTGGCGTCGAGGAACGCCTTGCGGTCCAGATAGGCTCTGGAGATAATGTTTTCCAGCTGGGTCAAACTCTCCAGGCCCTCGGTGAACGAATCTATGGCTTCGACGCGACCCTCGGCCACTTCCAGCCGGTATTTCGCGAGTTCCAAGCCTTCCGGTGGCGGGCCCTGCGGGGCGGTGGCAAGGAGCGCGTCGAGCGCGGACTGTGCCTGATTGCGGGCGGCGATGGCAGACTTGAGCCGCTTTGAAATGCCGCCCATCTCCTTCTGTAGCAAACCTTTGCGCTCTTTGGCGATTTGCTCGATCTTGGAATAGTCTTCGTCGTTGAAGCGCGAGCTTGCCTCGGCGGTTTTGATTTTACGGTCGATCAGTGCCAGCTCGACAGAGGCGGCGGCGATACGGTCTTTAAGACTGTCGTAGATGCCCTGCACCAAGCCGGCGCGGGTAACGAGCACACGGGACTTCGCACGGGCGGCTTCCATCCGCCACTTGGCGGCGTCGCGGGTGGTGTCGTCCGCATTCTGCAGTGCGAGGATTTTTCCGCTGACGGCCTCCTCGGCGGATTTGGTCTCGCTCCTGAGGTTGGAGAGCAGGCGCTCGTAGTTGGCGAGGGAAGATTGGGAGGAATTGAGATTGGCGCTGATCGCGTCCCGCTCATTGAGCAGTTCATCGATCACGAGGATGGAGTAGGGCGGCTTTTCGGTGAAGCCGGACCAGCCGGCATCCTCGGTGCGGGCGCTTTCCAGAGCTTTGCGGGCGTCGGCGACGAAGGTGATGTTCTTGATGGACCGGCTGGCGGTCAGAATCATTTGTTCAAGATCACGGCGGCGCTCGTCGAATTCCTCGAGGGTGATTCCTTCGGGAAGACCGGCGGCGGCCCCGGGCGCGTCGAGGCGGGCGAGGGTGTCGCGCGCTTCCTGGAGCCATTGTTCAAGGCGCTTGCGGGTGTCCTCGGGTTTTTCCGGGGCGGCGGGCTTGGCCGGCTCCTCGGGCGTGGCGGCCTTTTTGATGGCGTTGAGTTGGCCGTGGGCGGGGAGGAGAAAGCCTGTAGCGAGAATGCAGATGACGGCGACCCGGCGGAGTGCGCCGGATTTCAAAAAGGGAAACTTCATGGATGGGAAAAATTACTCGGGCTTGACGATCGGGAGCTTGGCTTTTTCCCAAGCAAGGATGCCGCCCCCGACATTGCGGACATCGGTGAATCCGAGTTTGAGGAGGGCTGCGGCGGCCTCCGCGCTGCGGCGTCCGCTGCGGCAGTAAACCAGCAGGGGCTTGCCGGGATCGAGTTCTTTCGCTGCGCGGGTGGCGAAATCCTTGTCAGTCCATGGGATCAGCACCGCCTTGGCGAGGTGGCCGGTGGCGAATTCCTCCTTGGTCCGCACATCGAGGATCTGCGCGGAGGGAGTGGCGGCAAGCCAAGTGGCTGCGGCAGCGGGCGTCACGGTGGCGGGTTCCGCAGCAGGCGCGGCGATGATGGCCACGACGAACAGGGCAAATGCGATGGCGAGTGTTTTCATAGACGAGAAAATCGCCCGGAACCGTCGGCGGATCAAGTGGCAAGACAGACGCCGGCAGGGAGCCTCCATTTGGCGAAGACCAAACCTACACCTATTTTTCACACTCTCTGGCAATGTCCTTGCCGTCCCGGAAAATCAGGCCCCAGGCCTTTCGAATCTACTGTCGAAAAAAGCTGCTTGCCCCGTCCATGACTCTTCACGAAGGATCAACCGGATGGAAAAAACATGGACGCGCGGGCAGCGCTGGGTGAGTGACGGTGAGCCGGAGCTGGGGCTCGGCATCATCCGCAAAAGTGGCGACGGGCGGGTGGAAATCGCGTTCCCGGCTGCGGGTGAGACGCGGATCTACGCCACCGACACCGCGCCGCTGCGGCGGGTGCGCTTCATGCCCGGCGACCGGATCAAGGTCCACTCGGGCGAGGAACTAACCGTGGAAAGCGTGCGCGAAGAGCGCGGACTGCGGATCTATGAAACGGACGGCGGCGAGGTGCTGGAATCCGGCCTATCCGACTCCATCAGCTTTAGTAAGCCCGAGGAGCGCCTCTTCGGCGGGAAACTCGACGAGCACGGGGACTTCGATCTGCGCGGTGAAGCCCTCCGCCGCCGCGCGGAGATGCGCCGCTCGCCCGTCCGCGGCCTGGCGGGCGCGCGGATGGATTTGATTCCCCATCAGCTCTTCATCGCGGACGAGGTGGCGAACCGCCCGCAGCCGCGGGTTTTGTTAGCGGATCAAGTGGGGCTGGGGAAAACCATCGAGGCGTGTTTGATCCTGCACCGCCTAATCCTAACGGGGCGTGCCGAGCGGGTGCTGATCCTGGTGCCGGAGCCGCTGGTGCACCAATGGTTCGTGGAGCTGCTACGGCGTTTTCAGCTTTCCTTCAGCCTCTACGACGAGGAGCGCTGCGAGGCGATCGAGTATGGCGATCCCGGCTGCAATCCGTTTCTCGACAGCCAATGGGTGCTCGCCGCCGTGGATTTTCTCGCCGGTAACGAGCAGCGCGCCGCCCAGGTGCTAGAGGCTGGTTGGGACATACTGGTCGTGGATGAGGCGCACCATCTGGAGTGGTCGCCGGAAGCCGCCGGACCGGCGTATGAATTGGTGCGCGGCCTCGCGGAGACCACGGAAAGCCTGCTGCTGCTCACCGCCACACCGCAGCAACTCGGGCCGGAAGGCCATTTCGCGCGGCTGCAATTGCTCGATCCGGATCGTTACGCGGATCTCCAACAGTATCGCGAGGAGACGCTGCATTACGAGGAAGTGGCCGACATCGTGGAGTCCCTCGCAGCAGGCGCGGCGGCGGACGCGCGGTTGGAAAAATTTGTCGCCGGACGTCATCGGCTGGAGCAGCGGGTGGCGGATCTCATCGCGGGAAAACCAGACGCGCGGGAGCGGCTGATTTCCGATCTGCTCGATGGCTTCGGCGTCGGTCGGGTGATGTTCCGGAACACACGGGCCAAGCTCGGCGGCTTCCCGTTGCGCGAGCCGCAGATCGTCGCGGTGGAGGAC
>JBIHZT010000465.1:0-3637 GCA_044240265.1 Luteolibacter sp.
TGGCCGCCACTTTTGTCATCATCGGCTTCGCCACCCGCCCGGCGGCTTTCATCCTCGGATTCTGCATGGTGGTCGCCGCCTTCGGCGCGCTCGGCGCCGCCCCGTGGTTCCAGACCACGCCGACACTCGTCGATACCAAGGAACTCTCCATCATGTATCTCATCCCCATGATCTCGCTCATCCTCACCGGTGCCGGCGCCTATTCTCTCGATGCCTTGTTTTACAAGGACACCAAACGCCGCCGCTGGTGACATCATGGAAACCCACCGTCTCGTTCTCCCCGGCGACCTGAACCACTACGGCTTCGTTTTCGGCGGCCAACTGCTCGCCTGGGTCGATGAAGCCTCGTGGATCGCCGCCAGCCTGGACTACCCTCACTGCCAATTCGTCACCGTGGCGATGGACACCGTGGAATTCCACCACAGCGTGCGCGACGGCACGATTCTCAAAATTTCCTGCAACCCCGTGCGCGAGGGAAATACCAGCGTCACTTACGGGGTGAAAGTCTTCGACGAGCGAGCCGGACACATCCCTATCTTCTCGACCAACGTCACCTTCGTCAGCGTCGATGACGAAGGCCGCAAACGCAGCATTCGCGGCTGATTTCCCCAGTATCCCGTGGAACCTCTCATCGACACCGTTGACATCGTCCTGCCCTTGGAAAAATCCGAGGACGACGACGCCCGCCGCCAGGCCGCCGCAGTCAAGCTCGGCATCCCCGTTAGCCGCATCGGCGGAGTCAAGCTGCGCAAGCACTCGATCGACGCCCGCCAGCGCGCCGTCAAAGTCCAGCTCCGCCTCGACGTCGCGCTCGACGGCCCCCTCCCTCCGGACGAAATCCCGCACTGGTCCGTCCCACTCCTGCCCTCCAGCGCCCGCCCCGTCATCATCGTCGGCTGCGGACCGGCCGGACTCTTCGCCGCGCTGCGCTGCCTCGAAAACGGGCAGAAACCCATCCTGCTAGAGCGAGGCAAGGACGCCAGCGCCCGCCGCTTCGACCTCGCCCCGCTGCTCCGCGAGGGCCGCGTCATCGAGGAGTCCAACTACTGCTTCGGCGAGGGCGGAGCCGGGACTTTCTCCGACGGCAAGCTCTACACCCGCGCCACCAAGCGCGGTCCCGTTGCCAAGGTTTACGAAGTGCTCGTCGCCCACGGCGCGCCCGAACAGATCCTCACCGACGCCCATCCGCACATCGGCTCCAACCTGCTGCCGAACGTCGTCAAAGCCATCCGCAACTCGATCATCGCCGCCGGCGGAGAAGTCCGTTTCCAAACCAAGGTCACCGATTTCCTCATCACCGGAAACCACATCCGCGGCGTGCTCACCGCCTCTGGTGAGGAAATCCTGGCGGACTCCGTCATCCTCGCCACCGGCCACTCCGCGCGCGACATCTATCGGCTGCTAGCCGCCAAGAAAATCCTGCTGGAACCCAAGCCCTTCGCCGTCGGCTTCCGCATCGAGCATCCGCAGCCGTTCATCGACCGCACCCAGTATCACCTCAACTTCGGCCAGGAGCGCCCGCGCCTGCTGCCCGCCGCGCGCTACCGGCTCGCCACCAAGATCCGCGGCCGCGGCGTGCATTCGTTCTGCATGTGCCCCGGCGGCTGGATCGTCCCGGCCTCTACCGAGAACGACGAGGTCGTCGTCAATGGCATGAGCCTTTCCCGCCGCGACTCGCCCTTCGCCAACTCCGGCATGGTCGCCACCGTCGAGCCCGAGGACGTGCAAAACCTCGTCAATGAACACGGCGTCCTTGCCGGACTCGTTTTCCAAAAAGATCTCGAACGCACCGCCAAACAAGCCGGCGGTGGCGGACAAGTCGCACCCGGCCAGCGTGCCACCGATTTCCTCACCGGAAAAATCTCCTCCACCCTGCCGGACACCAGTTATTTCCCTGGCATCAAGTCCGCCCCGCTGAACGAGCTGTTACCCCAATGGATCACCAGCCGGATGCGCGAGGGTTTCAAGCTCTTCGGCCGTCAGATGCAGGGTTACATTTCCGAAGAAGCCCTGCTGCTAGGCTTCGAAACCCGCACCAGTTCGCCCGTCCGCATTCCCCGCCGCGACGACACGCTCGAGCACCCGGAAATCCACGGCCTCTACCCCTGCGGCGAAGGCGCGGGCTACGCCGGCGGCATCGTCAGCGCCGCCATGGACGGCCTTCGCATCGCGGATGCCGTGGCAGCGGTTTCCAACCGCCAGCCCTGACTCCTCGGGATCATCCATGAGGCTGCGGCGTCCCGCCCCGGGCTCTATCAGCTCATTGAATCCGCTTCAGGGAAAGATGTCCTTGGGATAAGCGCACCCCGTCAAGCCCGGTGGGTGATACTGATGATGTTGGCCAGCTTTTCACAGTGCGCGTTCATCCGCGGGTCCGCCCGGATCTCGTCGAGCGTCCACGGCAGGCGGAACCGCCAGTTCTCCCCATCGGTGGTGCCGGGGTGGTTGATCTGGTGATCGAGGTTGAAGAGCTCGGTGACCATCAGCACCGCGTAGCGTGAATTGGACGCGAACAGCGACTTGATGAGCCGCAGCCGGATGCCCTCGGTGAAGGGCGGCCAGGGGGACTGATGGGGAATCGGGATGCCGGCGAATTCCGATAGAATCCGCAACGTGTTGTGGGCGCCACCGACGTTCCAACCGGTCTGCTCGGTGGGATATTCGTGGTGCTGCTGGATGGCCCGCAGGCAGTTGTGCCAGATCGCATTGACCGGCTGGTGGTCATGCGTGGAGTAAGTGGCGAAGGAGTTTTCAGGAAACGCATTTCCCGGCGTAGGATGGCCGTGCTCATTGCAGTCCCAATGCGGAATCCGGAATCCGGTGATGCCCAGATCCGCCAGATGCGGGCGGACGTAGTCGGGCACCCAGCCGAGATCCTCCGCGATGACTTCCGCGCCCTTCGCCGCTTCCAGGATGGCGCGCAGCCGGACATCACCGTCATCGCGGTTGGCCGACTTGTTTTCCACCGTGTCGTCCGGACGCAGGAACCAGTGGGGCAGCCGGCCGCCGTTGATCGCGGCCGCCTGCTCGTGGCTGAGGCCGATGAATTCGTGATTGCGTTCAGGCCGCCAGGGGAAGGCGTAGATCCGATAGAAACCAAGGATATGGTCCAACCGGAAGATGCTGAAAATCCGCGTGAGCCGCGCGACACGTTTTTTCCACCAGACGAAGCCGCCCGCCTGCATGTGGTCCCACCGATAGAGCGGAATCCCCCAGTTCTGGCCCCACTGTTGGAAAAACGAAGCGTCCTGGCCGGAGCCCTCCGGCGGAGAACCGCCGCACCAGTCGAGATGGAATTCATCGCGGGAGAAAAACACGTCGCACGAGTGCCAGCTGATGCCGATCGGCACATCGCCCATCAGCTTGACCCCGCGCTGGTCGGCGTGGGCGCGCACTTCGAGCCACTGGCGGAAGCACAGCCACTGGACGAAGGCGAAGAACCCCAGCCGATAGTCCACCGCCGCGGCGTCCGCAGCGCGTTGTTTTTCCAGAAATTCCCGCGCTTTTCGCGGCGAGCTGCACGTCTCCGGCCACTGGTTCCACGCCTTCGCCTCACCATGGAGCTCCATCAGATAGCGGAACAGACAGTAGTCCGACAGCCATTCGTGCTCGGTCTTTTGAAAGTGTTTGAACTCCT
>JBIHZT010000466.1:0-3634 GCA_044240265.1 Luteolibacter sp.
AAGAAACAGGTGGTCCACGAAACCGTTATTGAAGCCGTGGCGGGATGCATAGACCAGATACTCATCGTTCGTCATCAGAAGAATGTGGTCACTCGTCCACTCTTGACGGTTTCCCGCTCCGCGGCTCGCCTTAAGCGTCTCTAACTCTCGGTTGATATCCTCGTTGGTGAGTGACAGGCTTGCCAATCGCGGAAGAGTAGTAGCCATCCAGTCCGCTCGTGCGCGTTGATGCTTGTAGCGAGTAAACGACCAACAGCCGAGCACCAAGCCGACGAGAATCAGCGGTATGAAAAGCCCGATGATGAGCTTGCGACTAACTGCGTCGGACCGTTGGGAGGTGAGTATGTGGCCTAACGTCTAGGCCATCCACGGCGCGGTTGGAAGCCTGAATTCAAATTGAGACGTTAACCGCCGTTGGATGAGCCGGCTTGTGTGTGCCCAGCATGGGCACGTTGTAAATGGGGTTCAAGTCCCCTGTAGGAATACCAGAACGTGGAAATGAAGAAACTACCATCTGAAGCCAGCTCGGAGAAGGGTGAACTTTCCGGGGAAGGAAAGCTAGGAGGGCGCCCGAAGGGCCGCGATAGCGGCAACTCTAGAAAATGCGAAGCCCCCCCGCACGGACGGAGCGCAGCGGAGTCAAAACCGCGAGATGATGGACAAGAACCGAATAGAAGGCCGACACGGCGCGTCGAGGGGGCACAACACTCCGAAGACGACTGGTATGTCCGTGGAGGTAAATTCGGCGGCAGTGTGGTGGAGCAACGTGCAATTACCTGGGGAGATCTCCCGGGCGTCAGCCCCCGAGAAGTCAGCAGAGGTCATAGTAGTCGGGAAAACGTGCCGGGGGTGTGATGCCCGTTCAAACAACGATACCGGAGGGGATTTCCGGAGGGGGCGGTGGAGACTTGCGGCGAGACGCCGCAAACACGGCCTGCGGCGGGACGCCGCAGCCACTGTCGGGGCCCGCATCCACTTGCCGCGGGGAGGCGAAAGGGCAGTCTTTCCGGCTTTTCTTTCCCGGGTCGTTGGCTTCGCGGACAGGAGTGTCCGCGCGTTTTACAAGAAGGGATTTCCCGCGCGTTCTTCTCCCAGCGTGGTGGCCGGGCCGTGGCCGGGGAGCAGGATGGTGGAGTCGGGCAGGGGAGTGAGGGCTCCTTTCAAGCGGCTTAACGCGTGTTGATAGAGTGTGGGGGTGGCGCAGCCGCCGATGGAGCCGGCGAAGAGGGCGTCTCCGGTGACGAGGACCGGGACGGCGAGGCCGTCGATGTGGAAGCCGAGCGCGGGATTCGCGTGGCCGGATAGATCGCAGGCGCGGACGGTTAGGGAACCGCAGCGGATGGAGTCGCCAGGTTTCATGGGGAGGGCGTTGTCGATGCTGGCGCCGTGAAGGATGTTTCCCCGCATCATGAAGGACGGGATGCCGCCGATGTGATCGACGTGGGCGTGGGTGACGAAGACGCGGTTGAGCGCGGGGGCTCCGAGGGCGTCGAGCGCGACGGTGCAGGAGGTGGGTTCGAAGCCGGTGTCGAAGAGGATGGCGGTGTCGTGCGTCCAGACGAGCCAGGCGTTGACGCGTTCTTCGCGGAAGGGCAGGTCGAGCCGGTGGATGAACGGTTGGGCGAGCGGCTTGGGGAGGTAATGCCCGTGATTTGCGAGGGCGTCCGGGTTCAGCCGTAGCACGGGAGCAAGGCGGCGGGCGGTGTCTGCGGAGAAATTTCCGCGCGAGAAGGCGAGGACCGCATTCTCGGGAAGACCGGCGCGCGAGGCGGCTTCGCCCGGTGCGAGGGCGAGGCCCTTGAAGGCCTTGCGGATAACATAGGTGAAATCGTCTTCGAGCATGGTGGTGGGGCGGGGCGATGAAGAAACAGGCAGGAATCCGGCTTCGCGTTGCTATGCCGGGATAAATGTCTGTGTCACTTATCTCATCCGGTAGTAGCCGTCCGAGTTGTAGATGAAATAGAGGTCCTTGGGATCGAGGCGGGGAAGCCACACGAAGGGCTTGCCCGAGGCATCGACTTCTTCGGTGAGAGCTGCGGGCTTGGCGGCTTTCGCTGGATCGACGGTGTCCGGGTCCTTGGTGAAGGAGGTCTCGTCGATGCCGTTGACGATGTGGTTCACCCACTTCAGTTCCTTGGCCTGTTCGCCGAATTCGCTCCAATCGCCGCTGGAGGACTGGGCATACATTTTCTTGATGAACTCGTCCGGGGTGATGCCCATTTTACTGGCAATCGGCGTGCCGAAGCGTGCCCACCAGCGTTGGCTTTCCTCATGGAATTCCCGCTGCTGGGTGAGGTTGAGCTGGCCCATGACCATCGAGCTGATCTGGTGGTGGAGGATGACCGCGTTCGGATAGGCGTAGGATTCCTTGGCGAGCGTGGTGATGGCGGCGGCCATGGAGGCGGCGAGGGATTTGACGACGACATGCACGGGTGCGTCGCTGGATTCCATGGCTTTGAGAATCCGATAGCCGGCCATCACGGAGCCACCGGGGCTGGCGTCGATGACGATGAAAATGGGCAGCTCACGGTCCTTGTTATTCCAATACTGGATGCGGCTGGTGATGAAATCCGCGGTGGTCGTGGTGATCATGCCGTTGAGGGGGATCCGGCGGTCGGAGACGACGAGCGTGCCGTCTTCCTTGAGCGGATTTTTCAGGAAGACCGGCTTGGCGTCGGCGAATCCGGCACGTTTTTCCGAAGTCTCGATGCGGGCGATGTCGTTCTGGAGGCGGGTGATTTCGAGTGCCGCCTCGGATTGCACGGTCTTGAGGTCGTTGGCGAGTTTCTCGGCCTTGGCTTTGGAAAGCTCGCCTTCCGTGATGAGTTTTTCTTTTTCCGCCTCCATTTTCGCGAGTTCACCTTGGAGGGTGGCTTGGCGCCTGGCGGTTTCCAGAGTGAGCTTTTCGGTGATGAGTTCGCGCTCGAGTTTCAGTTGCGCGACTTCGGCGCGCATGGCGTTGGTAGCGGCGACGAGGCGCTCGGCCTGGAGTTTGTTTTCGAGGGCGAGGGCTTCCTGTTCCTTAGTTTTGGTCTCGATTGCCGGGTCTTTCGCTTCAGCTGTGGCGGCGACTTCTGCGGCAGGGACCGGGGCTACATCCTTGGCGGGGAGCCAGGTGGCCAAGGCGAGTCCAAGGAGTGCGATGCGGGTTGGCTGGGGTTTCATGACGCGGCGGTGAAGCGGTGCTGTTTGGAGGCTTTGTTTGAAAACTCTAGAACTTGCGGGCTTTCGCGCGGACTCCGATGAATACGATGATGCCGGCGAATGCCAGGAAACAAGCCGCCGCGATGCCGAGCACCGTGAAAAGTTTGCCGCTGGCGGAATCCACCTGCTTGTCGGTGATCAGGTCCGCCGGCGTTTCCTTCGGGTTGCGGGTGAGTACAAGCTTGCCATCGGCCATGCCGACGCGGGTGAGCTTGGCCATCGCCGGGCCGATGACCGGATCCGTGAGATAGCGCTCGGCGATCCGATAGGGCGACATTTGATCGATGAACCCGGGGGCGACTTTCCTGCCGGGGACTTCGATGGTGTCGAGGCTGAGGATCATTTCACGTTTCAACAGGTTAGGCCGGGCGACCAGGGTGCCGTTGAGAAAGCGCCGGTCGGAAGCGATCCAGCCGTGCTCGCCATTTTT
>JBIHZT010000038.1:0-12567 GCA_044240265.1 Luteolibacter sp.
GTCTGTTACGCCTGCGGCTATCTGTTTCTGTTATTGTTCATCGCCGGGCCGCTGCGGCGTTTCGGAGCCTACACGATTCCGGACTTCGCGGAGGGGCGTTATGACTCGCCCGTCTTCCGCAAGATCGCGGTGTGCTTCGTCCTGTTCATCGGCTTCTTCTACACCATGCCGCAGATGAAAGGGGCCGGCACGACGCTCGCCTACATTTTCCCCGGTCTGCCCTACTGGGTCGGCGTGGCGGTAGTCGGCGCGGTGATCACGCTCAACGTCGCGCTGGGCGGCATGAAGGGCATCACGCTGGTCCAGGCGGTGCAATACTGGATCAAGATGTTCGCCATCTCCGTGCCGGTGTTCGTGCTTCTATCCGTTTATGGCGGTTACGGAAAAAATCTCTCGCTGAACAAATCCGCCGCCGACGGAGCTTCCCCGCCGGCGATCGTGCGGACGGTGGAACCCGGGCGCCTCGCCCTGCCGGAAAAGGCTCCCAAGGATGAAGCGTGGATCGCGCCGTTCGGCCCGCTGACCACCAAGGCGGCCAAGGCCGCGGGCCTGTCCGCCGAAGAGGCGCGGCCTTACTCGCTGCTCTACACGTTCTCGCTGATTGTCGCACTGGTCTGCGGCACCGCCGGCCTGCCGCACATTCTCGTCAGATTTTACACCAACCCGGACGGTGTCGCCGCGAAGAAGACCACGATGTGGGTGATGATTCTCATCGGCGTGTTTTATGTTTTCCCGCCGGTCTTCGGGGTGCTGGGGCGCAATTTCCTGCCCGAGCTTTATGCGGCGACCGGTTCCAAGGGCCCCGACAAGGTGGTGCTCGAACTGCCCACGCTGATCCGTGAGAAATACGGCGTGTTAGGTTCCATCCTCAGCGGCATCACCTGCGCCGGTGCCTTCGCCGCGTTCATGAGCACCTTCTCCGGGTTGCTGGTCTCCATGACCGGCGCGCTGGCCCACGATGTCTACGGCCGGATGCTGCGTCCCAACTCCTCGCCGGCGGAGCGGATGAAAATGTTCAAGTGGTGCGCCGTCCTAATCGGCGGCGTGTCCGTCCTGCTAGGCTCGCTGGTGGAGCCGCTGGAAATCAACTTCATGGTCGGCCAGGCCTTCGCCATCGCCGCCGCGAGTTATTTCCCACTGCTCTTCATGAGTGTGTGGTGGCGCGGCATGACGATGAAAGGAGCCGCCACCGGCATGCTCACCGGCGGACTTTGCGCGCTTGCTTCCGCCACCGTCGTCAATATCAGCACGCTCGCGCTCGACAAGGGGCCGATGGGCAGGATCTTCGCCGGGTTCGCCGGGATGAATGATTTCTGGAAGGCGCACCCACTGCTCCGCATCCTCTGCGAGCAGCCGGCCATCTGGTCGGTGCCGCTTTCCATCGGCCTGATGATCATCGTCTCCAAGGCCACCCGCCGGACGGTGCCTGCCGACATCCGGATGAAGATGCTGGTGCTCCATGCTCCCGAAGCGCTCGGCCTCAAACAGGAATACATCCAGGAGCACCAAGGTGCGGGCCATTGAATCGCAATGCCTCCGTCCGACAAACCGCCCGCACCTCGCGCCCCCGAGTCAGACTGCTTGCGATGCGGCGCAGCGGCCACCCACACCATCGGCGACGAATCGATCTGTGAGAACTGTTGGCACGCCGCCGGTGCCTGTTGCAGCGGTGAATAGCCACAGGTGCCCATCATGGGGATGATCGTCCCCTTGCTGACGAAATCATGGAAAGTGCTCCCCCGCAGCCGCGGATCAAAGTAGCGGTTGATCGTTTCCCGCCGGACGGAGAACCCCTTTAAGCCAGTAAGAGGAACCTTGGATGATGGCGAAGCCATGGCTGGACCATCCGCATCCCTGGCCCGGCTGCTACAGCAATTTTTTTCACACTCGAAAGGCGGCGGCAGGCAATGGATGACTACCTCTCGCGGGAGCAAGATCAATGCATGCAAACGACAATCATTAAGACATCTCAAATAGTTGCCAAAAATTCACCATTAAGCAGGCTTCCGGGGGGCCGGGGTGGATTCAGGCGGAGAAGAGTGATTCCGTCCGGATACGAAAAAAGCCCTAGAAACTAGGGCTTTTGACGATATCGAGAGTGGTACACCCGAAGGGACTCGAACCCCTAACCTTCTGATTCGTAGTCAGACGCTCTATCCAATTGAGCTACGGGTGCCTTGCGGCTTGCGCGGGGCCGAAAGAAGCCGATTTTTCAAGCGGCTGTCAAGAATTTCGGCACGATTATTTTGCGGATGGCAGCGGAACGATGGGGCATTCCGCGCTCCGTGGTGCGCCCGAGGAGTTCTTTCGTCTGTCTTGCGGGATGCGTGGCGGAGGGATAGGATCGGCCGCGAATGAGTCAGGAACCGGTTGAAAATGAGCCGACGCGGCGGTGCTGGGTGGGTTTCTGGTGCATGATTGTCCAGCAGACGCAGAACGCTTTCACCGACAAGATGGCGCTGTTTACGCTGATCCCGCTGAGCGGTGCGGTAGCGTTTGTCTTGATGATTCCAGTGGGTGCGGGGGTGGAAGTGGATGTGCCATCGGCGGCCGGGCTGATGATGGCGCTGCCGATGGTGTTGTTCGCGCCGCTGGCGGGCTGGGTGAGCGATCGGTTTTCAAAACGCGATGTGATGCTGGCGGCCGCGGTGGTGCAGGTGCTGGTTCTCGCAGGGATCTGCGGGGCGGTGGCGATGCGGAACATGCCACTGGCGCTGTGCGGAGTCTTCGCACTGGCGGTGCAGGGGGCGTTTTTCAGCCCGGCGAAAATCGGGATCAACAAGGAACTGGTCGGTTCAAAACATCTGGGATTCGCGGCGGGGATCCAGCAGATGACGGCGATGCTGGCGATTCTCAGCGGGCAGATTTTTGCCGGCTGGTTGTTTGATCAGCGGTTCACGGGGCATGGTGGCGGGGTGGAAGCCGCCTGGCAGGCGGCACTTGCTCCGCTGTGGGTGCTGGCGGGGGTCTCGGTGCCGGCGCTGGTGCTGGCTTGGGCGGTGCCACGGGTGCCGGCTCAAGGCGGACCGGAATTCACGGCGAAACTGGCGGTCAGCCATTTTGCCAATCTCGCGGATTTATGGCATGACGTTCCATTGCGGCGGGCGTCGTTCGGGGTGGCGTTTTTCTGGGGCTTCGCGGCGTTCATCAACCTGTGGTCGGTGAAGCTCGCCAAGTCGCTGACCGACGGCGGCGAGGGCTTCGGGACGATGGCCTCGATGTTCATGGCGGCGGCTTCGCTGGGGATGGCGGCGGGATTTGGCTTCGCGTCCTTCCTGCTACGAAAGCGCATTGAACTCGGTTGGGTGCCGGTCGCGGGATTGGCGATGACCCTGATCGCGATCACGATTGCGTTCATGACGCCGGGTGGGTGGTTTTTTCTCATCGCTCTCGGCCTGCTGGCATTCTCCGGCGCAGTGTTTCTTGCCCCGCTCTCGGCCTGGATGCAGGACCGCTACCCGGCGGCAAAACGCGGCGAGTTACAATCCGCAGTGAATCTCCAGGACTGCCTCGCGGGAATTACCGCCGTGGGGGTGATCGGGATTTTCGAATACGGAGCGAAGACTTTCGGGATTTCCGCGGCGCTCGATTTCCGAATTGAAATCGGCTTCATCGGCGTGGTGTGCGGCTTGATGACTTTGTCGATCCTGCGGCTGTTGCCCGGGGATTTCATCCGTTTGGTGGGCGGTGCCATCATCCGCTTTATTTACCGGATCCAAGTGGTAAATCCGGAGCGGATTCCGGCCAAGGGCGGGGCCTTGCTGCTGCCGAACCATGTGACCTTCGCGGACGGACTGCTCATCTCGGCGGCCTGCCCGCGGCCGGTTAGATTCGTGATGGACGAGGCGTTCATGGCCAAGCGCTCGATCCGCTTGTTCGTGAGCATTTTCGACACGGTGACGATACGCCGGGATCAACCGCGCGAAGCGATCCGCATCACCATCGAGGCGTTGAAAATGGGCGATCTCGTCTGCCTGTTTCCGGAAGGGCAGCTGACGCGGACGGGCACTCTCAACGAGCTGCGGCGCGGTTTTGAGCTGATCGCGAAAAAGGCGGGCCACCCGTTGATTCCGATGTGGTGCGATGGCTCGTGGGGTTCGATTTTTTCGTTTGAGCGAGGCCGGTTTTTCCGCAAGCGGCCATACCGGACGTCCCACGGGATGACGGTGGCGTTCGGCAGTGAAATCCGCCCCGAGGACGCGGATTTGGAGACGGTGAGGCAGGGGATGCTGGTCGCCTCGGCCGCGGCACTGCGGAAAAGGTTCGCGGCACCCAGCTGGGGGGTGCGGGTGCCGAAGGGCAGGAGCGAGGCGGTCCGGAGGTTCCGGGCAAGCAGCGGGTCCATGCGCCGCCGGATGTGGGTCAACGGCTACCAGATCGGTCAGATCAACGCACTGCAACGGCGGCAGCCGTTCTATGGATTGACCGGCGATCCGGCCTTATCAGGCCTGGCAAGTGTCCTGCTGACGTTTCCCGAACTCTTTGAGGCGAAATGCAAAATGTTGGCGCACGTCCATGGCGACCTCACTGCGGCCTGGGTGGGCGGGGACCTGTTGCGGAGTGAAATCGGGCATACGCAGCTCACGGGCGAGCTGGTTTTTTACGACTTCGGTCAGCGCGCGCTGGAGCCGGTTCACCGGGCGGGACTGTTGCATTGTCCATGTCTTGCGGTCGATGGCGTGGTGATCGCCATGTCGATGCCCCATCCGCAGAAACCGACTGCGGACGGCGAGGATCAGACCGGCCACAAGCTAGGCACCTGGGGCAAGCTGCTCCCCGGCTGGTTCCTGCTTCCGGATGAAACAGGTAGACTCAGGGCGCACGGACCGGCGGCTCCCGAGGAGGGTCTCCCGCTCCCGGCAAAAAGTTTTCTCGATGCGGAGGGATACCTGGCCCGAGGAAAGTAGCAGACGGAAGATTGGAAATGATGTCGATTCACCGGGTGCTTCGGGTTTCACTCCGCCCGTGACTGATTCCACTTTCAAAGCCTGTTTTCTCGCGGCCCGCCCCAAGACCCTGCCCGCCGCGATCGTTCCGGTGTGGGCGGGCTGTGTGCTCGCGTGGAAACTCACTGGGACATTCGACCTCCTGCTGGCGCTGTGTACGCTCGTCGGCGCGGTGGCCATCCAGATCGCCACGAATTTTTACAACGACGCGATCGACGCCCGCAAGGGAGCGGACACCGAGCGCCGGTTAGGCCCGACGCGGGTAACGGCCTCCGGCATGATGAAACCGCAAACGGTGATGGGGCTGGCCACCGGATTTCTCGGCATCGCGACGCTGTGCGGCATGGTGCTTTTCCACGCGCGCGGCTGGCCCATCGCCGCCATCGGCATTCCCTCGTTATTTCTTGCCTACGGCTATACCGGCGGGCCGTTTCCGCTGGCATATCGGGGGATGGGCGAGTTGTTCGTGATCGCCTTCTTCGGGCTGGTCGCGGTGACCGGCACGGTTTTCATCCAGACCGGCGGATGGCCGCGCGAGGCTCTCTTGTTAGGTCTGCAAATCGGGCTCCTGTCAGCCGTCCTCATTTCCATCAACAACCTGCGCGACCGCGAGGAGGACGCGACAACCGGCAAGCGCACGCTCGCAGTGAGGTTCGGTCCGAAATGCGCGGTGGCGGTGATCTGGCTGGAAGTGAAGATCGCGGCATTCGCGGGCCTGGGGTGGATCGCGTTCGGGCTGCCCACCCTGGCAATCGCGGGAGCCCCGGTTTTTCTCATCGGGCTGCGGATCATCTGGGGCGTGATGACGTTTCCGCCGGGACCGGCGTTCAACCGCCTGCTGGCGTTGGGCGGGGTGCAGTTGATCCTGTTTGCCGCGTTGTTTCATGTCGCCACGGTCATGATTCCGTAGGCGGCCAAAAGCCGGCGGATCGTTCCTCAAGGCTGCACGCGGAGTCCGGTGGGCCACGTCCCCCTTGTCGATGCGCAGGGCGACATCCGCCTGATAGGTGACAGGCGCGAGGGTCACGCTGCCAACTTTACGATGTGGTGAGATCCCTGAGTGCGGCGTCCAGCGTGGGGAACTGGAATTGAAACCCATCCGCCTCAAGCGCGGCGGGAATGGCCCGTTGGCTGGCAAGCAGGGCGCTGCTGAAGTCGCCGAGCGCCAGTCTGAGCGCGAACGCGGGCGAGGGCAAAATCGCCGGGCGATGCACGGCGGCGGCGAGTTTGCGGGTGAAATCCCGGTTGCGCTCCGGGTGGGGCGCGGTGCCGTTGACCGGGCCGGCGAGGGTGTCCGAGACGACACCATGGACGATGGCGGCGCGAAGATCGGCCACGTGGATCCACGGCATCCATTGCTGGCCGGAGCCAAGCCGACCGCCGATGCCGAGCTTGAAAATCGTGAGAAGTTTTTCGAACGCACGCCCGCTTTTTCCGAGAACGACGCCCGTGCGCAACCGGATGACACGCACGCCGAGCGATTCCGCGTCCTTGGCGGCATCCTCCCAATCGTGGCACAAGTCCGCGAGGTAGCCCAAGCCGTGACGGGCGGTCTCGGTGAGGATTTCATCGCCTTGATCGCCGTAGATGCCGACGGCGGAGCCATTGACGAGCACCTTGGGCCGCGAGTCGGCGGGGAGTTTCGCGATGGCCTCGACAATGCGGTGGGTCACGCCCACGCGACTTTCCCGGAACAGGCGCCGGGTTTTTTCATTCCAGCGTTGGTCGATGGGTTCACCGGCCAGATTGACCACGGCACGGTGACCGGAAAAATCAAGCGCGGCTGCGGACTGCCAACGATCCACGCCAAGCACCCGGCCGCTTCCCGCACGGCTGATGCCCGTGACGGCGATTCCCTTTTCCGCGAACAAAGCGGGCAGTTCACGGCCGAGAAATCCGGTGACCCCGACGACGGCGGCGCGTTGATTCATTTGCATGGGGCAAACTAGCGCTGAAACGACACGCGCAAAGCGGATTTTCCCGGTCGGCCGGGGTGGCTTTCGCCCTTTACTTCACCTCTCCGTGGTTTTCTTATCACGGCGATGTCGAAATTTGGCGCATGGCTTATCTCTCCGTTACTGCTCCTGCCGCTGCATGCCCAGGATGGCCAGGTGCTTCCGGACGAGACGGCCGTGCCGCCGCCGGCCATCGACACGATCACGCCGGTCCCGGCGCTGGATTTCTCGCTCGGCATGCCGGGGGAGAAAACCCTGCCCCCGCCGAAGAACTTGAAAATCGACAACTACGGCGGCGGAGTCATCGAAGGTGTCAAGGATACGGAGCTGCGCTACAAGGGTCCGGGAATCAAGGTGACCGGCGACAACGGCATGGAGGCCTTCGCGGACAGCGCGGTGGTGGACTTCAAGGCGCAGACGGTGACCTTCGAGGGGAATGTCAGTATCTATCAGGGAAACGTCCTGCAACGAGGTGAGCGCGCGGTTTATTTTTACGAGAAGAAGACCTTCGATGCCACCGGCATGCGCGCGTCGATGGATCCCATCCTGCTGGAGTCCGGCAAGTTCAGGGCCGAGGACCGGGGAGGAAGGAAGGTTTATGTCGGCGAAAACGGGGGGATCACCACGGATGACTCGGAAGATCCGGCCTTCTGGCTGCGGGCGAAGAAAACGACGGTATTTCCCGACGACAAGATCGTCTTCAACAACCTGCTCGTATATGCCGGTGACGTGCCGGTGTTCTGGCTGCCTTATCTGAGCCAGCCGCTCGACAAGGAGCTGGGCTATCATTTCCTGCCGGGCGCGCGTTCCAGCTGGGGGGCCTTCCTGCTCAACACTTACGGCATCATGCTGGGCGGCAAGACCGACCCGAAGACCGGTGAGAAGGAGGACGCGTGGCTGCTTTCCCGCTGGCACCTGGATTTCCGCGTCGAGCGGGGTGTCGGGGTGGGCCTCGATCTGGTGGACAAGCGGGTGGAGAACTACGAAGAGATTTCCGGGCTGAGTTTTTACTATCTGAACGACATCGCCCCCGAGACCAGCACCACCGGCGTGCAACGTGGTGTCGTGGAGCCGGACCGCTACAAAATCGAGCTCAAGCACCGTCTGGAACCGGATTTACCGGATGACGCCGAGTGGCGGCTCGACTCGAATTTAACGCTGCTCAGCGACCACTACTACCTCGAGGACTATGATATGGCGGTTTATCGGAGCGATCCTGCGCCGGACAACACGCTCGGGCTCTTTCGGCGTGACGACCACTCGCTGCTGTCACTTTACGGAAGGTTCCGGATCAATGATTTCTATCGGGCCGACACCCGCTCGCCGGAAGTTTTCTTCGACCAGGCGCGCGCGCCGCTGTTCGACTCACCGGTGCTTCACGAGGGGAACACATCATTCGGCATCATCGGCGAAAAAGCGGCGGATCTCGCCAGCGGCACGATCATCAATCCCTTGTTAAAGCTCGCTCCGGGCGACCCCACCGCCCAGTCGCTGCTCAACCAGCTCGGCGACTACGACAGGCAGATCGCCGAGCAACTCCTCGCCCTCCCGCTTAATGATCCGCGGCGCGAGGCGCTCAGGACGCAGTTGCTGGATTCGAGCTACGCCCGCTTCAACACCTATCAGGAATTGTCGATGCCGCTGACCTTCGGCGAGGTTTTCCACGTCACTCCCCGTGCGGGTGCGGGCTATACCCGCTATGACGCGGCGAACTGGGACATCGCCAACACCGACCGCACCTACCTCCATGGTGGAGTGGAGGTTTCCACCAAGTTTTCCAAGGACTTCGGCGGCTATCGGGATTCCCGCTGGGGGCTTGACGGACTCAAACACATCCTCCAGCCCTATGCGGCCTGGTCACTCGTTTCCACCGACAACATCAGCATCGCGGATCCGCAGGTGGACCGGCTAACACCCACCACCCGCCCGAGGCCGCTCGACCCGGTGCGCTTCAACGCCATCGACGAGCTGCAAAGCTGGAACGTAGTGCGCCTCGGCACCCGCAACCGCCTGCTGACCAAGCGCAATGACCAAGCCTTCGAGTGGTTCACCCTGGAAACCTACATCGACGCCTTCATCCAGGATCCCGAGGGGCAGAGGGACTACTCGAACCTCTACAATGACGCACGCTGGCACCCGCTGCCCTGGCTGTCGGTGGGACTTGAAACCCAGTTCCCCATCGTCAACGACGGATCGGGCTTCAACCTGTTCAACACGAGCCTGAGCTTCATGCCCACGCCGAACTTCACGTTCTCTACCAACTATCTGGTCCTGAACGGGAATCCAGCGATTGAGGATTCCAACCAACTGTCCTTTCAATCCTACCTGCGGCTGAATAACAAGTGGGGCATCGGCTCCATTGATATTGTCGAACTCGATGACGGGACCCTGACCCAACAGGAATACAGCCTCCACCGCGACCTCGGGAGCTGGGTGATGAGAATGGGCGTCACCCTGGTGGACAACCGCCTGCAGACAGAATACGGCGCTGTTTTCAGCCTGACGCTGAAGGATTTTCCCTCGGTCTCCTTGCCTTTCGAAATTAGTGCGCAATAGTCGCGCCGATATGACGATTACCACCGAAACACTCCTCGCCTCGCTCCGTTGGCGCTACGCCACCAAAAAGTTCGATCCCTCCCGCAAGATTCCCGCCGCCACCTGGGACGCCCTCGAGGAGTCACTCGTGCTCACCCCTTCCTCCTTCGGCCTGCAGCCGTGGAAATTCCTCGTCATCCAGGACGCCGGGGTCCGCGCCAATCTATCCGCCGAGTCCTGGCGCCAACCGCAGGTGACCGAGGCGTCACACTACGTCGTCCTCACCGTACGGACCGACCTCACCGGCGCCGACATCGACGCCTGGATCACTCGGATGTCCGAGGTCCAAGGCAGCGGCCCGGAAGCCGTGGCCCCGCTCAAGGGCATGATCGAGGGCTTCGCCCAGGCGATGAGCCACGAGGCGCGCCACGCATGGAACATCCGCCAAGCTTACATCGCGCTCGGCCAGCTGATGACTTCCGCCGCGCTGCTCGGCATCGACGCCTGCCCCATGGAAGGCATCAGCCCGGCAGGTTACGACCACCTGCTCGGACTCGAGGGCAGCGGCTACGCGACCGTTGTGGCATGCGCCCTCGGCTACCGCGCGGCGGACGACAAGTATGCCGGAATCCCCAAGGCACGCTTCGACCGCTCACGGGTCATCAGCCATATTTAAAACTCCTTCTTCTCCGGCGGCTTGATTCCGAGAATCTTCCATACGTCCTGCATCAGCCTCATCGCGATTTTCCCGGAAACCTCCTGATCCCTGGCCTTGCCTCTAACGCCTATATTGATTGACGGAACCTTGGTCCCCGCGGGCGTGTCCGCCTCGCCCACATTCACGAACAACCGCTCGGCGACTTCGTTGGCGGCCTGCTCGTCGGTGGCCAGTCCCAAGGCTTTCGGGAGCGCAAGGTCCTTGCTCACCTGGATGAGGATTTCCGGCTTCGCCAACTTTGTCTTCAGCTCCCGCGCGATTTCCGTCCGCTTTTCGCCGGGAAGTTCCGGATTGATCGGAAGCGGTACCCAGACCGGATGCGGGCGGTTCTGCTTGTAACTCTTGTAGGCGAATCCGCCGCCAACGAGCACGAGTGCCATCGCCACCACGCCGAATACGATCCATCGTTGCATCGCAAGCGCTTATACGTCATCCACCCACCCATCCAAGCCAGAATTTCATGGAATATCCAGCCACCGCCGCCACCGTCGAGACGCTTCCTAACGGACTCACCCTGATTCTCGATCCAGACCCCACCGCTCCCGTCGTCAGCGCGCAGATCTGGGTGGCCACCGGCAGCATGCACGAGGACGAGCACCTCGGCGCGGGCATTTCCCATTTCCTCGAGCACATGGTTTTCAAAGGCACCCGCGACTACGATGCGGACACCCTCGCCGACGTCGTGCAAGCCGCCGGCGGGCATTGGAACGCCTACACCAGCTTCGACCGCACGGTCTATTACATCGACGGACCGTCCGACTCACTGCCGGTATTCCTGAAAACCCTGACCGGGCTCGTCTTCTATCCGAATCTACCGGAATCCGAGTTCGAGAAGGAAAAGGACGTCATCCGCCGGGAAATCGACATGGGCCTCGACGATCCCGACAACGTTGCCTCGCGGCTGCTTTTCTCCACCGTCTTCACCCTCGATCCACGGCGTCACCCGGTCATCGGGCACCGCCATTTGTTTGATGCGGTCAGCTACGGTGACCTCGTCGGCTACCATCGCAGCCGCTACACGCCGGACCGCTGTCACGTCGTCATTTCCGGGGATTTCGATCCGGACGAAGCGAGGAAACTCGCCACCACCCTCACCGCCGACTGCCTCACCGGCGGCGGGCGCGAGTCGCTGGTCGTCATCGATCCGCCCCAACTCGGGCCGCGGCGCGCCCGCGACACCTTCGCCGTGCCGACCAGTCGCATTTCCGTTTCCTGGAAATCCCCGGCTCTCGACCACCCGGATGCGCCCGCCTTCGACGTGCTAGCCGGCATCCTCGGCCGGGGCCGCGCGTCCCGCCTCCACCGCAGTTTGCGCGAGGAAAAGGAACTCGCCCTGGAAATCTCCGCCTTCTCGTGGACCGGGCCGGGCCGCGAGGGATTGTTAGCCGTCTCCGCCGATGCGGAGCCCGCCAAGCGCGACGCGCTGATCGACGCCATTCTGTTGGAAGTCGCCGCGGTTGTCGGAAGCGACTTGGACGATGATCTCGCGAAGGCCAAGCGCCAGATCGCCGCCAGCCAGTTCCGCAGCCTGACGACCGCTTCCGGCCGCGCCGCCGATCTCGCATCAAACTGGCACGAAGCCCGTGATCTCGATTTCACCCGCCGCTACCTGGCAGCGATCCAGTCCGTCACCGCGGACGACATCCGCCGCGCCGCCGCCACGCTCACCGATGAGCGCCTAAGCCTAACCATTCTGGATCCGCTAGACGCCACTGCCCCCGCACGCGTCGCAAAGACCAGCCGCGCCCGTGAGGAAGTCCAAGTCCACAAACTTCCTAACGGCCTCACCCTCGCGCTCATCCCGGACCACCGCGTGCCGCTCGTCCACCTCCAGGCCGCCGTGCGTGGCGGACTTCCCTCCGAGACCCCTGAAACCAACGGACTCAACCAGCTACTCGCCGCCACGCTGTCCAAGGGCACCCTCACCCGCACCGCCCGGGAAATCGCCGTGACCCTGGAATCACTCGGCGCGTCGATCAGTGCGAACACCGGCAACAACGCCCTCCTCATCCAAGCCGGCGGACTCGCCCCCGATTTCGCGACCATCGCCGACGTTTTCGCGGAAGTCATCCTCTCGCCAGCGCTTCATGCCGATGCGATCGGCCGGGAAAAGGCCAGCCAGCTCGCCTCCCTGGAGGAAGCGCTGCAGGACCCGCTGCACAGCGGATTCCGCATGCTGCGCCACGCCGTTTTCAGCGGCACCGGCTACGGACTCGACGCGCTCGGCTCGCTGGAAAGCCTCGCCGCCCTGGACCGGCTTGACCTCAGCGCCCACCACTCGCGCCATTTCAACGCGGCTAACATCACGCTGGCCATCGCCGGTGACTTCGATCCCCCATCCACGCTGGAACTTCTGACAAAGAAATTTTCCACGCTACCTGAAGGTCATCGTTGGTCCGCTCCGGGCAGCGAG